>NZ_PVNE01000018.1 GCF_003001905.1 Planifilum fimeticola | reverse complement strand
TGGGTTCGTCCTGAACATATAAAAACCTTCCTTCGGAATTGTTTTATTCCGAATTCAACAAAAAAGGCTGTTGACCCTTCTTTGTCAACAGCCTCAGCCGACCAAAAGGTCGGCTTTTCCCTTCACTGCTAATCCATTTATTTCAGACGGCGAAGCTGATCCCCGATGACATCCCCCAAAGTGAGATTCATCCCGGTGTTGGTGCGCTCCACCTGCTCGCTTTGAACCTCTTCTTGATCCGCTTCCTTGATGCTGAGGCTGACCCGCTTTTGTTCCGGTTTGATGTCCAGCACCTTGACCCGGACCTCCTGGCCTTCCTCCAGCACTTCGGAGGGAGTGGCGATGTGTCTCCGGGAAATCTGGGAGATGTGGACCAATCCCTCCACCCCCGGATACACTTCCACAAAGGCGCCGAAGGAAACGAGCCGTTTCACCGTTCCGGTGACGATATCACCCGGTTGAATGTGATCCGCAACTTGATCCCAGGGACCGGGCTGCGTTTCCTTGATGCTGAGGCTGATCCTCTCGTTTTCCCGATCCACCTTCAACACCTTCACCTTCACCCGGTCCCCTTCGGACAAGACGTCAGAGGGATGCTCCACCCGGTGCCAAGCCAATTCCGAAACGTGCACCAGTCCGTCGACACCGCCAATATCCACGAAGGCGCCGAAATCGGTGAGGCGCTGAACGGTCCCCTCCAGGATCTCACCCACCTGCAGATTGTTCAGGGTTTCCTCTTTCTTGCGGGCGTGTTCCTCCTCCAAAACCAGCTTGTGGGACAGGATGAGCTTGTTTTGTTCCGGATTGATCTCCAACACCTTCAGAGGAAGGACGCGGCCCACGTATTCGGAAAAGTCCTCGACGAAGTGGCGTTCAACATGAGAGGCGGGAATAAAGCCGCGCACACCGACATCGACGACCAGACCGCCCTTCACCACTTCGGCCACTTTCGCCTCGATGGTTTCTCCCGACTCGTACTTCTCCTGCAGCTCCTTCCATGCCCGCTCGGCATCGGCGGCCCGCTTGGAGAGGATCAACTTGTCCTCCTCGTCATTGATCCGGAGAACCTTGACCTCCACTTCGTCGCCTTCCTTCAGCACATCGGAGGCTTTCTCCACATGGAGGCTGGACAACTCCGAAATGGGAATCACACCGTCAAACTTGTAACCCACATCGACAAGGGCTTGCCGCTCATCCACCTTCGTCACGCGACCCTTGACGATATCCCCGCGTTGGAGAGGGGCCACCTCCGCCATTTCCGACTTCATTTCTTCCACCATGACGACACAACCTCCTCACTTGGCTCCTGACACCAGCAGATGAATAATATGAGGTAATGAAATTAAGAAAGGTCATCTTCTTAATTTCATTAATCCCAAGGCCAAAAATACCGTCAGCATGCCCAATCCGGCCAGACCGGCCGCCATTCCGACCAATCCCACCTTTAAAGCGAGGATCAGCATCGCGATGCCGGCGGCCGCCAGAACCGCAGATGCGATCAGAAAGTCGGAACGGCCATCGGCGGGGGGATCTCCCCGCCGCCTCCGCGCACTCCGGAAAATGAGAAGTGCGACCCCCAGAAGAAGCAGCCATTTCATCGGTTCCGCCCGTCCCGAATAAGCCTTTCGATGTTCTCCATGATCCGGGCGCTTTGATCCCGAAGCAGCTCCGAATTGATTTTGCTGCCGGGAGGACAATCCAAGCGGAACGGGGGACCGAAGACGATGCGGATTTTCCCGAAAAAGCGGTAGGGGCCGATGATCGCCGCCGGAACCACGTCCGCATTTCCCTTGAGGGCGATCAGGGCCGCACCGGGATGTGCTTTGCCCAACCGACCGTTGCGGGATCGGGTCCCCTCGGGAAAGATGGCGAGCACCTTCCCCTCCTGAAGGATCTCGATCGCCCTTTTGAAGGCTTTTCGATCGCTCGCTCCCCGGCGAACCGGAAAAGCGCCCAACCGTCGAATAATCGGCGCAAGGATCGGGATGCGGAACAATTCTTCCTTGGCCATGAAATGAACCTTGCGGTCAATGGCCGATCCCACCAAAGGAGGGTCCAGATTGTGTATGTGATTGGGGCAGACCACCACCGGACCCTGATCCGGTATGTGCTCCTTTCCCTCCACTTCCCACCGGTAGCACACGGCAAAAAACAGACGGAACAAAACCCGGCCCAACCGATATAACATATCTTACTCCCCACCACTCACTTTGGTTCGACAAAGGTCCAGGATCATCGAAACCACTTCGTCGATCGACCGGCCGGTGGTATCCAGCATCACCGCATCCGCGGCGGGCTTCAGCGGGGAGTGGGAGCGGTTTTCATCCATTTCGTCCCGTCGCTTGATTTCCTGATAAAGCCGGTCCGGGTCGGAAGCATAGCCCCGACGGATCATCTCCAGGTGACGCCGGCGCACCCGCTCCTCGATGGAGGCGGTGAGAAACACCTTCACGTCGGCGTCGGGCATCACGTGGGTGCCGATATCCCTGCCGTCCATCACCACCCCGCCGTCCTTTGCCATCTGACGCTGTTTTTCCACCAGAACGCGACGGACCTCCGCCATTCCGGCCACCATCGACACGTGATCCGTCACCTCCGGCGAGCGGATCGCTTCCGTCACCCGGACTCCGTCAACAAGAACCTCCGGAGGATCCAACACGATTTCCGCCTCCCGGGCGATGGCGGCAACCACCTGCTCGTCCGACAGGTCGATCTCGCTCTGCAGCGCTTTCCAGGTGATCGCCCGGTACATCGCCCCCGTATCCACGTAGAGCAGTCCCAACTCCTCGGCCACCCTTCGGGCGACCGTGCTTTTCCCGGCTCCCGCCGGACCGTCAATCGCAACCGTCAAACGCTTCATCTTCATACGCCCTTCCACGAAAAACGGATAAAACGAGATAAAAACGTCGAGCAGGCCGAGAGCCTGCTCGATTGTGGATGAACTTTATTCGATTCCATTCGAGATCAAGTACAATCCCCATCGATAACTCCGACCCACACACAGACAGCGGCATCGCAATCCGTTATGTATTCTTTTATTCGACTTAAGCGTACCACAATCCGAGACGACTTGCAATCATCCTTTCACTTTTTTTCCTTGATTTTTAGGGAAAAAGGGCGGCTCAGCCGCCCCCCTCCCTCAAATCCTCTCCATATCCGTTTTTTCCAACTTCTCGACAACTTCTTCGTCCCCGTTTTGAGCATTGATCAGCACCCTGTACTGGCTTTTCCCCAGCATTCCCAGGAATTCGTAACAGAGCACCTCTTTTCCCTGATCGTTTCGAATCAGGGCCAATCGCTGATCCTGAACGCGGAGGCGGCGGCTCAGCCGCTTGCGCGCCTCCTCGCCGGAGAGCTTGGGCTTGGGAATTTTCCGGTCCCGATGGTTGAAGACATATTCATCGGCTGAAAAAGCGAGAACCTCGCCGTTGTCCAGGGCCACCTTGACGGTGACGGTCTCCGGATAGATTCGGACCTTCCCTTCCCGGCGGACGAGATTAAAGGTGGCGGCGTTGTCCTTTTCATCGTAGGAGACGACCTCCATAAAGGGGTAGCGGAGCCGGTCCAAAAAGGCTTCGGCCCTTCCCTCAGCCTGTTCGAGGCTCATTTTCTTTTTCCCGATCGGTCGGTCAAACATCATCCAGAGCACGTGGCCGCCCACTTTGGTCACGTCGGCGTAGACCGTGTGCTCTCCCCGCTTCAGTCTGAGACTGTAAGTCGATTCATCCCCCTTGGTCCCGGACGCAACTTCTTCGATCCCCCGGGTGTCGGGCCGATCCAACATTCTCGCCAGCCGCTTTTTCGCCTCTTCCGGAGTGATCTTTTTCCCCTTCAACTTCCGGTGATCCTGCAACCGGTCCATTCCCATGTTGTTAACCGTCGGACCCCAGTCCACTTCCGGATACTCGTTTACCAACTGATCGACCCTGCGAAACCCGTCGATGATGGTGTTGTCCATTTTCTTGTCTTCACTGGCCAAGGCCAGCTCCACATCCATCCACCGCAAATTTTTCTCCAGAACCTGGGACTGCAGCTTTTGCAGATCCCGTTGAATCTGGTTGGAACGTTCATAAAGGGAACGGAGAGTGTTCCATTCCTTATCCGTCAACGGTTCGCGGTCCAGATCCCGAAGCCCGACCTGGTAGGAAAACTGCCCGATCTTGGCCAAAAATTCCTCCGTCTTGTCGAAGGGAACCAGACTCAAGGGCAACTGTCCCAAGTCGCTCTGGGCCGCATAGGCCAGGCGCCACACGTTGGTCAGGCATTGCGATATCTGCCGACGGGAACCGAGCGCAAGGGATTTCCCCAGCTCGTCCTGCAACTTGTTCACATGAAAGTTGAGGTCGTGAAAAGCGCGTTGATATTGGTTTTCCGCCTTGATCAAAAGAGCGTTTTTCTCCTGGTTCTCCTGATAACCCCACACGGTTGTGCCGACAAGGCCCACCAGAGCCACCGGCAAAAGTATGACGGCAATCCGTCTGAACACGACCGCTCACTCCTTCATTTCAAGGTTGGGCATTTCCAACTCCCTTGCCAACCTTTTCTCCGCAGTCCGGTCCTTCCGTCTCCGCGGGTATGCTCAAGAAGTAGTCTGATCGCCGCCATGTTGGATTATGCAAGAAAAATAGCCGGGGAAAACCCGGCTTACACTTTTTCCATGGTGATGTCGAAGTCGTCTTCGTTGTCGCAGAGGCAGCGTTTAAACCCGGTATCGACCTGCCCCTTGCGCATCTGTCCCTTCAGCGTGAATTGCTCTCCGCACTTTCGGCAGCGGATCTTTACAAGATAACGATTTCTCAAGCTTCCTTCCCCCTCCTTCCGCAATACCGTCATGCCGCATCCGCTCCTTTCTTCCAACATCCATATAGTCTTGACGAAAAAAGGCCGGTTTAACATCACTTCGTTCCCGCTCAGCCCCTGCCCGGCGCTTCCGCCTGGATCGCCTCCAGGTGACGGGCGATTCGCTCGCCGTGGAACCGTCCGTTTTCGATAAAAATCGAATTGGCATCGTATCCGGCAGCGATCACGCCGGCGATGTAAAGACCGGGAACACCGGTCTCCATCGTCTCCGGATCGTGAACGGGCGCTCCCGTCTCGGGATCGATGGAAACCCCCAGGCGGCGGAGCATCGAAAAATCCGGCCGGTATCCGGTCATGGCGAACACCGCATCGTTGGGAAGGGCAAACTCCCGCCCCTCCTGCTCCAGCACCACGTGGTCAGGGCGGATTTCCTTCACCTCCGTATTCCAGAACATGCGAATCCAGCCCTTGTTGATGGCGCTTTCGATCACCGGTTTCACCCACGCCTTGACGCTCCCGGTGAAGGCTTCCCGGCGGTAAGCCATCGTCACCCGGGCTCCGGCCCGATGGAGCTCCAGAGCCGCTTCCACCGCGGAGTTTTTGCCGCCGACCACCAAAACATCCATGTCGGCATAGGGATGGGCTTCGCGGAAATAATGATGCACCTTCGGCAAATCCTCCCCCGGAATGTTCATCCGGTTGGGATTGTCGTAATAACCGGTGGCGATCACGAGATGAGGCGTCTCATAACGATTCTCCCTGCCGTCCCTCCCCTCGGTGAATACGGCGAAACCGCCCTCCCCCTTCTCCGCCCGGACCACCTTCTCATAGGTGTGAACCTTCAGTTCGTATTTTTTCGTCACAGCCCGGTAATATTTCAACGCTTCCGCGCGAACCGGCTTCTCCCCCGCGGTGACAAAGGGAATCCCGCCGATCTCCAACAGCTCCGGCGTGCTGAAAAACTGCATGTGAGTGGGAAAGTGATAAATCGAATTGACCAGACATCCCTTTTCAATCACCAGGGGATTCATCCCCCGTTTTTTCGTCTCGATGGCGACGGACAACCCGCAGGGTCCGGCGCCGACGATGATCGGATCGTGCATCTGTATCCCTCCGGCTCCACAGAAAAAACACCCCAATAACAGGGTGCTTTTTCTGAAAAATGGCGTCCAAGATTTATTATAGCCCATCTATACCCAACCGCGAAAGCGGGAGGCCTCCGCCATTTTGCGAACCCCGACCATGTAGGCCGCCAACCGCATGTCCACCTTGCGCGAGCGGGCGAGGTTGTAGACGTTATCGAAGGCGTTGACCATGATCTCTTCCAACTTGCGCTCCACTTCTTCTTCCGACCAATAATATCCCTGATTGTTCTGGACCCATTCAAAGTAGGAGACGGTAACCCCGCCGGCGCTGGCCAGCACATCCGGCACCAGCAGTATGCCCCGTTCGCTCAGGATGCGCGTCGCTTCCAGTGTCGTCGGACCGTTGGCCGCCTCCACCACGATATCCGCCCGAATCCGATGCGCATTGGCTGCGGTGATCTGATTTTCCACCGCCGCCGGCACGAGAATGTCGCAATCCAGTTCCAGAAGCTCCTGATTGGTGATGGTGTTCTTAAACAGGCGGGTCACCGTTCCGAAGGAGTCCCTGCGGTCCAGCAGATAATCGATGTCCAAACCGTTTTCGTCATACAAACCGCCGTACACATCGGAAATGCCGATCACCTTGGCGCCGGCATCGCTCATGAACTTCGCCAGGAAACTGCCGGCATTTCCGAAGCCTTGGATCACCACCCGGGCATCCTTCAGATCCAGATTCCGGCGCTTGGCGGCCTCGCGAATCATGATGGTGACCCCCTTGGCCGTGGCGGTCTCACGCCCCCGCGAACCGCCCAGCACCAGCGGCTTCCCGGTGATGAAGGCCGGGGAATCAAACTCACGGATACGGCTGTATTCGTCCAGCATCCATGCCATGATCTGCGAGTTGGTAAACACGTCCGGGGCGGGGATATCCTTGGTCGGTCCGACGATTTGGCTGATGGCCCGGACATAACCCCGGGACAGCCTTTCCAATTCGCGGAAAGACAGCTGGCGCGGATCGCAAACGATGCCTCCCTTGCCTCCGCCGTAAGGCAAATCGACAATTCCCGCTTTGATGCTCATCCAAATGGAAAGCGCTTTCACTTCATTTTCAGTAACGTCCGGATGAAACCGCACGCCTCCTTTGGTGGGGCCCACCGCATCGTTGTGTTGCGCCCGGTACCCGGTGAACACCTTGACGCTGCCGTCGTCCATGCGGACGGGGATGCGGACCGTAAGCACCCGCAACGGCTCCTTCAGCAATTCATAAACGTGCTCCGGATAACCCAGCTTCTCCAGAGCCCGTTTGATCACCGTCTGCGTCGATGCGAGGACATCCATCTCCTCCGTCTTCGGAAGCGTCTGTTTTTCGGTTTCTTCCGTCTGCTGTGCCATCTTTGACCACCTCAAAATATATGATCCCGATCAGTCCATTACCAAGTATACACCAGTTGTGAGAAAAAGAACACTGCCTGATGAAAGTGAAGTATAATGATTGTGGAAATCCGAAATTGGTCCGCCACTTTTTTCCGTTTCAGAGAGGAGGCCTTCCATGTCCCGAACCGCATTGCTCGTCTTTGCCCACCCGGATGACGAAACCTTCTCCTGCGGCGGTTCGATCGCCCGGTATGCCGAACAAAAGGACACCCGCCTGGTGCTCTACTGCGCCACGCGGGGAGAGGCGGGGAAAACCGCGGGGGTTTGTGCACCGGAACAGCTCGGTGACACCCGGGCCGAGGAATTGAAGCGCGCCGGCGAGATATTGGGACTTGATCGCATCATCCTGCGGAATCACGGCGACGGCCGGTTGAAGGATCTGCCGGAGGAAATGCTGGCGGAGGAAATCGGCACCGTGATCGAAAGCACAAACCCCGATGTGATCGTCACCTTCCCGCCCCACGGCATCTCCGGTCATCCGGACCACCAGGCCATTCAAAAAGCCGCCCTTCGGGCGGTGCTGGAGAGCGGGCGGAGAAAATCCCTTTCCCTGTATTACGTCGCCATTCCGGAATCGGTCGCCCGCGACGTCCAGCGTCCCGTTCACGCGACCGCTGATGAGCTGATCACCACAGTGATCGACGTCTCCCCTTACCTGCAGCGCATCGCGGAAGCGCTCCGCCAGCATCGAACCCAGAGGGCCTCCATCGAGCGCGTGTTTCCCGGCGTTTTCGACGGGAAATTGACCGGGCTGCGCAGGAAGGAATATTTTCAATTGGTCGTCAAAAAGGGGGAGTTTTATCATTCAACCGACCGGTCCGACGACTGGTTCCGGCTGTGAAGCCACTACAAAACCGCGCCCTTCGGCGCGGTTATTTTCATCGGGAAAAGTGACGCACAAGCTCATGGACGGCATCTTTCGCCCACACCGTGGTCCCGTATTCCACCAACACATGTTCGGTCACGGTGGAAGCTTCGCCGTATTCGGAAAGTATGGCCACCAGGGCGTCCAGATTCTTCGTCTTTACATCCTCGTCGAAGACCAGGTAATACTGTCCCTGGTGGGCATAAACCTTGCCCTCATCCCGCTCCACGAGTGGGTGCATGCGCATCGCAGCTTGTACGAGGTCCTCGAAATCGACAAACCGGAAAATAATTTGATCGCTTTCCTCCAAGGTAACTTCCAATTCGTACATGTCATCATCGTCAAACTCCCCGGAGTGCGACGGACGTCCCCGCGTGACGATGACGACCATTCCCTGAGCCGGAAGAGTAAACACCTCGACTGCAACGGGTCCTGCGATTTCAAACCCCAACTCCCGATACGCCTGTTCCATCATGTCGTTGAAGAGCTCATGGACTTTGGGGATGTCCCGCCACATATCCTCTTTTTCGATTCCTCGCTCCACCAAGTCGTCCAGCGACAGGTAGAAGCGGATTTTATCCCGACCCAATCGCTCGACACGCATGGTTTACCCTCCCTCGTAGGAGACCTCTTCATTTACAGCGTATGAGAGGATCTCCCCATTCGTTCCGGCATCCGGTTTCCTATTTTTCTCCCTTTGATAAAAGAATACACCAAGGCAATCCCATTTTTCACCCTGAATTTTACGGGAATTTTTTCCCCCGGTGAAAAATAAAAAAAGAACCCTTCTTTCTGAAGGAGATCTTTCAATCTACTGGAGGGGGCACCCGGATTCGAACCGGGGATAAGGGATTTGCAGTCCCGTGCCTTACCACTTGGCTATGCCCCCGTTTATGATGGCAGGGGCGGCAGGAATCGAACCCGCACTGGAGGTTTTGGAGACCTCTGTTCTGCCATTAAACTACGCCCCTGCACCTTGGTAGCGGCGGAGGGCCTCGAACCCCCGACCTTACGGGTATGAACCGTACGCTCTAGCCAGCTGAGCTACGCCGCCACATCCTTGGAATGCGGGAGGACGACCCGCCGGTTGACGGAGCGTCCTCCCCTTGGTCTGGCGGAGAGAGCGGGATTCGAACCCGCGCGGGGCCATTCGACCCCCTAACGGTTTAGCAAACCGTCCCCTTCGGCCTCTTGGGTATCTCTCCACAGCCCAGAACCGATGCGTGTATTATCTTAATACAGGAGCCGGGAGGCTGTCAAGGGGGGATGGATGGAAAATGCCCCTGCGGCAAGCCCTTTTTCGGAAGTGCGGATCATCGCCTTCAAGGAAAACCCATTTTCGATCATTGGGGAAAGGACCACAACACATGACCGGCAGATACGTATAGTGAAATCAAACGGTAAAAGGAGGTTGAATCCTTGAAGGCGCTGGATAGGCTATGCCGTCAATTTGCGAGAATTGTGGGCGGATCCTCGAGCGTCATCAACGGCGTTTGCTTCATTCAAAGGTTCCGAAACATCCCTGTCACCATTCTGGGGCGTCGCAGCCGCTCCCCGCTGGTATTGCCGACCTTCTTCAGCTTTGAGAGCCTCGACCGGCAAGGCCGGGCGCTGAATTTGGGCGAGACGGTGATTTTGCAAAGGGAGATCAACCCCTTCATTTCAGCCCTCCGAAAACAGGGAATTCTTGTCACGGCGCTGCACAATCACTGGTTATTTGATAATCCCCGCCTGTTCTACATTCATTTCGAATCGGTGGAAAACCCCCTGGTTTTCGCCAGAAAGGTTGCCCGGGCCCTCAGAGTGCTTCGATCGTAGCGCTCTACCGAGCGCATCGCCCGTATCGAGAAGAAGGACTTCAACGGAAAGGGGGTGCGGACTGACCGAGAGGGCACAGATGACCGCGCTCCCTTTGCCCTCTGTGGACAAGCCCCTATCCCGGAAAACGGGCTCTCCTTTTTCGGAGCCAAGATCGCATCTCCCTTCCCCCGAAAAACCCCGCTCCCAACGCGGTAAACGCCGGCGCCTGAAAAAAAAGGAAGAGGAGCAACAACAGGCCCGAGGCGACCGGAATGGCCCAACGCAGACGATTCCGGTGGGTGAACGGCAGGGGCAGTTCCATAAGTCCTGCGATCCCTCTCGCGACGGAGCGAAAAAGAATGTGGAAACAAAAGGCCCACAGCACCAAAAACACCAGAAAATCGACGGAAAAATACCTCCAAAGGGATGAACCGGGCGTCTGTCCGGGCAACCGATAAAGGGCAATCCCCGCGAGAAACCAGGTGAGAAGGGGGCCGCACAGGAAAAGCCGACGGGACATCTCTCCATCCCCCCGTCCTTTGCCTTCATCCCAGCCTATGCCCTTTTCCCCCCGGTCATGCCTTGTCCTTCGGCACCTCCATCCCGGGAATCCTTCCCAGCCGTATTAACGCACCCATCACGAAATCGATAATAAAATGGGCGACGATCGCCGGGGTCAGCGTTCCGCTCCACTCCACCAACCACCCGAGGGCGGCGCTTATGACAAACAGCAGGGATGCCATCGCCCACTGCCGCAGATATCGAAAATGGATCAACGTAAACAGCAGGCTGGTTCCCCATATTCCCAGCCAGTGCTGAACCGCTCCCCGAAACAACAGTTCCTCCGCAACGGAAACCAGCAAGGCGATCCAGGCGATGTGCAACAGGGATCGGCGCCGAAACAGACGCAGATTGATCCCCCCGTCATCCAACCATTTGGCGGGAAGCACCAGCGCGAGAAAAATCTCAATCCCCACCGCCACCATTCCCAACAGCGCCCCGACAGCCCAGAAAAGGCCTTCCCGCCAGACGAAAAGATCCGCCGACAACCTTCCCTGAAAGAAAAGGAAGATCACTGCCAGCAAGAGCACGAGAAACTGGGTGAAATAGAGGTTGAGCAACAGAACCCGGTCCGTCATGCCCGGTTTCCCCTGCTGCGCCCCCCCACCCCGTTCTTCGAAATCTTCCATCTTTCCCAACTCCCTTGCAAACCGCGGGGAATCATTCTAAAATGAGGTTTGGCATCGTTGCAATTTATAACGGGAGGCTTAGCCATGCGCACATGGGTAGATCAAGATACATGCATCGCTTGTGGAGCTTGCGGAGCGACCGCACCCGACGTATACGATTACGATGAAGACGGGATCGCCTACGTCATCCTGGACGACAACACGGGAACGGCGGATGTCCCTGAAGAATTCTGGGATGATGTGAGGGACGCCCAAGAAGGCTGCCCGACCGAATCCATCAAAGTGGAAGAGTGATGACGGAAAAAGCTGCCCCAGTTTCCTAGGGCGGCTTTTTTATTTTTCAAGCAGGAGCCGCACCCGGGCCAGACCGCCCTCCACATGGATCACCCGCGGATAACCCTGCCGAAGCAGCAGATCCGTCGCATAGACGCTGCGAACCCCGTGGGCGCAAAATACGTAAATGGGCTTTTCCGGATTCAACCTCCCCGGTGGCGGGGGAAAACTGGACAAGGGCAGGAATTCCGCTTCCTCCAACCGATCGACCAGCCATTCCTCCCACTCCCGCACATCCAACAGCGTCGCGTCCTTCAGCGCTCCGGACCGGTACTTTTCTGCAAATTCTTCTGCGGAAATGCAGGGAACTTCCACTCCCCGTCCCCCTCCCTGCGTATGCTGATAACATTGTACCACAGCCCACGGCATAAACCGTTTGATTCACCGGAAAAAAGAGACTAGAATGTTATTGTTGGCAAAAGACACGGGCCAGGACGAACCGGTTTTTGTCAACTTCACCTTGAAATTTATGCTGCAGCAAGGGAGGATTGCTGATGCAACAACCGTTGATCGTCGATGCGTTTATCGAAATTCCGGCTGGAAGCCAAAACAAATATGAATACGACAAGGAAGCGGGTGTTTTCCGCCTGGATCGGGTTTTGTATTCCCCGATGCATTATCCCACCGAATACGGCTACCTGGAAGGCACCCTGGCCGAAGACGGTGACCCCTTGGACATCCTCGTGCTGACCACTTTCCCCACCTTCCCCGGATGTGTCATCCGCTCCCGCGTCATCGGTGTGCTGCTGATGGCCGATGACAAGGGAGAGGATGAAAAGCTCCTCGCCGTCCCGGTGGACGACCCGCGCTGGGATCAAGTGCAAAGCCTGAAGGATGTCGCCCCCCACGTGCTCAAGGAAATCGAACACTTCTTCAAAGTTTACAAAGACCTGGAAAACAAGCAGACCGTCATCAAGGGATGGAAAGACGCCCAATTCGCCCAAAAGCTTTACCAGGATTGCGTCAAGCGGTACGAAGCAGCGCACACCAACGCCCAAGTCCGTTAAAGGGTTGTTGACAAGGGCGGAAAGCCGTGCTAGAGTATTTATCAAACTTTGACCGAGCAAAACGGGAAAGCGATGATGGAGCCAAGTGTCAGAACGGACCCGCAGAGAGCCGGTGGCTGGTGAAAACCGGTGGTTCGACTGACGCGGAGCCCTCCGGAGTGTCCGGCTGAACCCCTCCAAGGTCAGTAGGTCGGATCGGTGGGACCGTTATCCCCGGGGTCATCGACCCGTCGAGGTCGCCGACGCGAGTCTGCGACGAAATGAGGGTGGCACCACGAGACCTCTCGTCCCTCACCTACCCTGCCGTAGGTGTGCGACGAGAGGTCTTTTCATATAAAACATCCTGGGGGAGGGAGAGAAACAATGCCCTTCGAAGAAAAATTTCATCTGCGCATTCCCGGGCCGACACCCGTTCCGCCCCGGGTGCAACACGCCATGAACCGGCCGATGATCGGCCACCGCAGCGCCGAATGCAGCCGCCTCGTTCGACAGTGCAGCCAAAGGCTCCAACCGGTCTTCGGCACGCGGGAAAACGTATTGATCATAACGGGCAGCGGCACTTCCGCCCTGGAGGCCGCCGTCTCCAACACCGTGGCTCCGGGGGAAGAGGTGGTGGTGGCGGTGACCGGCGCCTTCGGCGACCGCTTTGCCAAAATCGCCGGCCGCTTCGGAGCCCAGGTGCACCGCCTGGACATCCCCTGGGGAGAGGCCTGCTCACCCGACGCGCTGAAATCCTTTCTCGCCAGCCGGCCCCGGGTAAAGGCCGTCTTCCTCACCCACTGCGAAACCTCCACCGGCGTGCTCAATCCTGTCCAAGACCTGGCAACAATCATCAAGGAGCATACCGACGCCCTGGTCATCGTAGACGGCGTCAGCAGCGTGGGGGGAGTAGCCTGCGAAATGGATGCCTGGGGCATCGACATCTTCGTCACCGGATCGCAAAAGGCACTGATGCTTCCTCCCGGCCTGGCCTTCGTCGCCGTCAGCCCCCGTGCCTGGGGAGTCATCCGGCAGACGGAAGGCCCCCGGTTCTACCTGGATCTTCAGACTTATCATGAAGATCTGGAAAGGGAAACCACTCCCTTCACTCCGGGAATCGCCCACCTGTTCGGGCTGGAGGCCGTCCTCGACATGATCGAAGAAGAAGGGCTTGAAAACATCTTCGCCCGCCACCGGCTGATGATGGAAATGACCCGCGCGGGGGTCCGGGCCCTGGGGCTCCCGTTGCTCACGGAGGACGCCGTCGCCTCCCCCACGGTGACCGCCGTTCGGGGGACAGAGAACATTGACGCGTCCGCCCTTCAGAAAGAACTGCGCCGCATCGGCGCGGTGGTGGCCAGCGGTCAGCAACATCTGAAAGGAAAGATCTTCCGGATCGGCCACATGGGCTATTGCGATCCCTTGGACGTCCTGACCCTCCTCTCCGCCTTGGAAACCGCCTTGCACCGCCTGGGTGGGACGGTCCGGTGGGGGGCCGCCGTCGGGGCCGCAGAGGAGGTGTGGAACCGTGTTTAAAGTGCTGATCACCGACCCTTTGAGCCCGCAGGGCACCGAGATCCTCCGGCAGGCTCAAGATGTGGAAATTGTGGAAAAAACGGATCTTTCTCCGGAAGCGCTGCTCAAGGAAATCGAGGATGCCGACGCCCTTCTGGTCCGCAGCCAGACACAGGTGACCGCGGAAGTGATTCATGCCGCCAAACGGTTGAAGGTGATCGGCCGGGCAGGAGTCGGGGTGGACAACATCGATGTCAACGCGGCCACCGGCAAGGGAATCATCGTGGTCAACGCGCCCGACGGCAACACCATCTCCACCGCGGAACACACCTTCGCCATGTTGATCGCCCTCGCCCGGAACATCCCCCAAGCCTACCGGTCCCTCATCCGAGGCGAATGGGATCGCAAGCGGTTTGTCGGCGTCGAGCTGAGGGACAAACGACTGGGAATCATCGGCCTGGGGAGGATCGGAATGGAGGTGGCCAAGCGGGCGAAGGCCTTCCACATGGATGTGATCGCCCACGATCCCTACCTGACTCCGGACAGGGCCGAAAAAATCGGGATACGGCAGGCCAGCCTGGACGAGGTGATCCAAACCTCCGACTTCATCACCGTTCACACTCCGCTCACCAAAGAGACGCGCCATCTAATCGACAGCCGGGCTTTCGAAAGAATGAAACCGGGTGTCCGAATCCTGAACTGCGCCCGGGGAGGCATCGTCGACGAAGGGGCGCTGTTGGAGGCGATACAAACCGGCAAAGTGGCCGGTGCCGCCCTCGACGTCTTCGAAACGGAGCCGCCGGGCAAACATCCGCTCCTTCAACTGCCCCAGGTGATCGCCACCCCCCATTTGGGGGCCTCCACCCGGGAAGCCCAGGAAAACGTCGCCGTCGATGTCTGCGTGGAAGTGCTCCACATTCTGCGGGGAGAACCCTTCAAGAACGCGGTCAACCTGCCCTCGATTCCGGCGGAACTGCAGGAAAAGCTAAGACCCTATCAGTCCCTGGCCGAAAACCTGGGCCGGTTCGCCCTGCAGGCGACGCAAGGCGCCCTCTGCTCCGTAACCGTCACCTATTCCGGGGAACTGACCGGCCTCGACACGGCTCCCTTGACCCGGACCATTCTCAAGGGCGCCCTCTCCACCTATCTCTCCGACGTCAACTATGTGAACGCCACCTTCCTGGCCAAGGAGCGGGGAGTCCGGGTGACGGAACAAAAGGTTTCCGATCTCCGGGGCTTCACCAACCTGATCACCGTCGAGGTGGTCACCGACCGCAGGCGGCGCACCGTTGCCGGCACGCTGCTGAACGGGCTTGGAGCCCGCATTGTGAACATCGACGGCTATCCGATCGATGTTCTCCCCCGGGGGCATCTGCTCCTGATTCAACACCGGGACCAGCCCGGGGCCATCGGACGGGTGGGCACCCTATTGGGGAAACACGGCATCAACATCGCCACGATGCAAGTGGGTCGTCGGGATGTGGGAGGACAAGCCATCATGATGCTCTCGGTGGACAAGCCGGTTCCTCCTGAAATTCAACAAAGCCTTGCCCGTTTGGAAAACATCGAGACCGTCCAGGAAATCGATCTGTAACGGAGAAAAGGGCGCTTCCTCCGCGGTGAAGCATCGCTCCCCCTCCGGCGGGAACGCCTGCCGCGCTGGACGAAAACCTCCCCCGCGTGCTAAGATGCTTGATGCAAAGACAACCAGCCAATCAACGGAAAAGGAGGATCTGGATGGGCGCAACGGACGAACGCGTGGCCATCGTGACGGGGGCCAGCAAGGGGTTGGGGGCAGCCATCACCCGACGCTTCGCCGACGGCGGAATCCGGGTCGTCGCTTGTGCCCGCAGCGAAGACAAGCTGAGGGAGGTGGCGGAATCGGATCCCGCTCGGATCATTCCGATCCCCTGCGACGTTACCCAGAGCCGGCAGATCAGCCATTTGATCGACGAAACCATCCGGCGCTTCGGCCGAATCGACATATTGGTGAACAACGCCGGACTGGGCCGTTTCGGCAAAGTGCACGAACTGTCCGAAGAAGATTGGGACCAAATGATGGCCGTCAATCTGAAGGGAGCATTTCTCGCCTGCAAATACGCCATACCCCACCTCATCCGGGCAAAGGGACACATCGTCAACATCTCCAGCGTCGCCGGAACCGTCACCTTTCCCGGCGGAGGCGGTTATTGCGCCTCCAAATTCGGCTTGATGGCCCTGTCGGATGTTTTGACCCAGGAGCTGAAACCCCACGAAGTGCGGGTCTCCACCCTCTGCCCCGGATCCATCTTGACGGAATTCGGCTCACCCAAACCCTACGCCCTCAAGCCGGAGCAAGTGGCGGAAACCGTCTGGCAAATGGTTTCCGCGCCGCGCGGGGTCATCTACAACCAAATCATCATGCGGCCCCAAGTGCCGCCGGAAATGCAAAAGTGATCCCGTCGGAACCCGCCATGAATGCGAAAAACCGGATGCCTTTCGGCATCCGGTTCCTTCATATTTCCCTATTTCTCCCCGTCGCTGCCCACGGGTAGCTTCACCGTGAAGGTGGTGCCTTCCCCCAGGCGGCTTTCCACGGAAACCGTTCCGCCGTGGGCATCCACCATGTGCTTGACGATGGCAAGCCCCAGTCCGGTTCCCGACTGCCCCCGGGTTCGCGCCTTGTCCGCTTTGTAAAAGCGCTCAAAGATAAAGGGAAGGTCTTCCTCGGGAATGCCGCTTCCCGTGTCCCGCACCGTCAGCGACACCTTTTTGCCGTTGCTCGGGGCCGCCTTGAGACAAATCTCCCCTCCCTCGGGGGTGTGCCGGATGGCATTGTCCACCAGATTGGTCAACACCTGCTCCACCTTGTCCTCATCCCAATAAACCTCCGGCAAATCGGATTGAACCTCCCACTTCAAGTTCACCTTCTGCTCTCCGGCAAGTCCCTGGAATTTGCGGACCACCCGCTTGATCAGCGCAGAAACGCTCACCCGGGTCCGTTCGATCTCGATGTGCCCCGACTCCATCCGGGCCAGATCCAGCAAATCCCTCACCAGCCTGCCCATCCGCAAGGTCTCGTCGTGAATCACCTGGGCCAGCTCCCTGCGCATCTCGGGAGACTGGGCGATATCATCCAGCAGCGCCTCGCTGTATCCCTGAAGCATGGAAAGGGGAGTCCGCAATTCATGGGAGACATTGGCCACGAAATCCTTTCTGAGCTTATCCATCCGGCGTTCCTCCGTCACATCCCGGAGAACGGCCACCGCTCCCCTCACCTGATCCCCGGCGTAAAGGGGGGCCATGACCACCGCCCACGTACGGCCGTGAAGGGTGACATCGGCGGCGTGATCCCTTTCATCCCTCACCACCGTCCGAAAGATCTCCCGAAGGGGAGGGGGCAAGCTTCCGCTTTCTTCCTCCTCGTCGGACCAGGAGGCGAGCAGTCGCTCGGCCGGCGGATTGACCACGATGATTTTTCCCTCCGCGTCCATCGTGATCACCCCGTCCACCATGCTGCGCAAAATGCTGGCCAGCTGTTCCTTCTCGTGAGAGAGCGCCTCCACCGACTCATGGAGCTGCTCCGCCATCCGGTTGAAACTGATGGCCAGATCGCCGATCTCATCCCTCTCGCGCTGTCGGACGGGAAGCCGGATCGAAAAATGCCCCTGGGCCATCTTTTCCGCCGCCCGCTTCATCTGAATAAGAGGCTGGGTGATGCGGGTGGAGAGGAAAAAGGCGAAAATCGTCGTCAAAAAAATGCTGATCAAGGCGGAGTAAACGATCCATCGCTTGATGTCGGTCTCCGTCAACTGATCGTGCTCCTGATATAGGACGACGGCGCCCGTCACCTTTCCGTCCGATTTCAGCGGAACCGCCGCCAGGAGGATCTCGTCCTTGAAGAGGGGAAAGGCATGCTCACTCTTCCCCACCTGCACCCTTCCCCGTAGGACCACCTCTTTCCCCTGATATACCCGTTCGATCTCCGTCTCCTTCAAAATGGCCTGCCACGGAATTTCCGGGGAACCGGGCGAACCGTTCAACGAGCGGGTGGATTTGTCCGGACCTAGGATGATCGAATGCACGTCGAACAGTTCAGTGACCCGCAAAAGGGCGGACACGTATTCCGAATCGGGTTTCGCCTCATCCTGTAGGGATTCCTGGATGTGGCGGGCCAGGTTGAGCAGATACTTCTGCTCTCCCTGATTCACCGTCCGCTCCAGCTGTTCGCTGAGGATCAGGCTGAGCAGCATCAGGACGAGGGTGACAAGGCCGATGATCGTCAGCCACAGTTTGCCGACGACGCTGCGCCAGATCACTCCTTCGGCACCTCAAGCTTATAGCCTACTCCCCACACCGTGGTGATCATCGCCGCGGCGGCGGGGGAAGCCTTGTTCAGTTTTTCCCGGAGCCGCTTGATGTGCGTATCGACGGTGCGGAGATCGCCGAAAAACTCGTAATGCCACACGTCCCTGAGCAGTTCCTCCCGGGTGAACACCTTGGAGGGAGAACGGGCCAGATAATGGAGCAACTCGTACTCCTTCGGCGTCAGCGACACCTTCTTTCCGTCGGCCCGCACCTCATGGGCGTCGTGATCGATGGTCAGGTTGGGAAAAACGATCACATTGCGGGTCTCCGTGTCGGTGGTCAAAAAGGCGGTTGCAGAAGAGCGGCGCAATACCGCCTTCACCCGGTGAACCAGTTCCCGGGGGCTGAAGGGTTTCACCACGTAGTCATCGGTGCCCACCTCAAACCCCTCCACCCGGTTCACTTCTTCCCCCCTGGCGGTCAACATGATGATCGGTGTGGCCTTCTTGTCGCGAATCCTCCTGCATACATCCAATCCGTCCATCCCCGGGAGCATCAAATCCAGAATGATCAGATCATAGTCCTGGGAAAGGGCCATGTTCAAAGCCTTTTCCCCGTCCTCCGCCTCTTCGATCTGAAAGCCCTCCCGCTCCAGATACATGCGAAGCAGCCTGCGGATCCGATCCTCATCGTCTACGACCAGGATTCGTTTTTCCCTGTCCATGGTCTCACCTCACGGAAAATCCTTTATGCGTAAGAATGAAGACCTGCAAACACCAAGTTGATGGCAATCAGATTAAACATGAGAATCACAAAACCGCCCACGGCCATCCAGGAGGACTTCAGACCGATCCATCCCCGGGACAGGCGCAGATGCAGATAGGCGCTGTAAAAGAGCCAGGTGATGAGGGCCCACACTTCCTTTGGATCCCAGCCCCAGAAGCGTCCCCAGGCATAATGGGCCCAGATCGATGCGAAAACCAGCCCGCCCAGGGTGAAGATCGGGAAACCGATGGCAATGGCCCGGTAGGCGATTTCATCCACCATCTCCGGATCGAGATTCTTCACCAAAGGATGGAGGAATTCGCTGATCCGCTTCCGGAACAGCGCCCGGAACAGACCGTAGAGGATAAGCCCGGC
The DNA here is from genome assembly GCF_003001905.1 of Planifilum fimeticola. Taxonomy (NCBI): domain Bacteria; kingdom Bacillati; phylum Bacillota; class Bacilli; order Caryophanales; family Thermoactinomycetaceae; genus Planifilum; species Planifilum fimeticola. The sequence goes on along the minus strand of NZ_PVNE01000018.1, from coordinate 51,631 downwards.
GATGAGAGACCAAAATACCGTGTTCAACTTGCTCGCCGCCTTCTCCCCCTTCATCCAGGAGGGCGCTTCAAACAGCGGACGGTCCAACCCCAGGAAGGGATCCATCTTCACCACTTCCCCTCCTGCAGGACCGATCAGGGGGGGCAGGGAGTACTCCTGCAGGTTGGTTTCGCCGTTTACCGGATGTTGGATGGCAGCCTCATAACCGAGGCCGGCAAAAAGGAAGCTCACGAGAATATAACCCACGAACAATACCAACAGAACCAGCGTCAGCTCCAAATAGCGCGCATGGGCCGTATTGCGCTGGCTTCCGACGACCCGGATCAAATAAATCAGCCCGGCGATGAATCCGACGGCGAAAGCCCCTTCCCCGAGGGCCGCCATCGTCACGTGAATATGGAGCCAATAACTCTGCAGGGCGGGGATCAAAGGACGAACTTCCTTCGGGAAAACGGAAGCGTAAGCCAGAAGGATCACCGCCAGCGGAAGGACAAAGGCTCCCAGGGTGGGGGTGCGGTAGAGATAATAGATCAGAATAAATGCCAAGACGAGGGCAAAGGCCAAAAACGCGGTAAATTCGAACATGCTGCTGGCGATGGAACGGCCGCCGACAAAAAAGCGGCTGATGATAAACATCACCTGAATGGCCGCACCGGCAATGCTCAGCACAATCCCGGCCTTTCCCCACCGACGAACGTGATTCTCCTCCCCGCTCCTCCGTTTCCTCCCGACAACCGCAACGGCAAAGGCGACGGAAGCCAGCCCATACGCGACAAAGGTGAGAAGGAGCAAGTTCTCCATCCATGTATTCATCCGTTTTCCCTCCTACCGCTGGTCGGAAAAACAAGCCGAAGATCCGTCCCCTCTGCGGCCTGCTCCAGTTCTCTCCTGAACCCGAACCAGTTCTTGTTGGTATGGGCACCTAGATACAAGATGCCCTCCTTCCAGCGAATCCAAACCCTTCGGTGCTGCCAGTAGAACCCGATGGCCAGACCGATCACGAAAATCACCGCACCGGTGAAAATGATCGGTGTTCCCTTCTGCTGGCGAACGATCAGCCCCGACTGGTTGACGGTTTGAATCTTTGCCAGTTCGATTTCGTACCGGTTCTCCTTTTGAACCTCATCCATGTTCGTGCCGGCGATCACCCAGGATTTCTCCGGCTCCTTCAGCTCGGGTGTTTTCAGCTCAAACACGAAGGCCGGCCGGTTGGGCTCCTCCGAAAGGGTGATCGGGCGGTTCTCTTCCATCGCAAAGTCAGGGAAATACTCCAAAATGCGCACTTCGGCACCACCGGGCAAACGGTAGGACTTGCGGAATTTCGGATTATCGAGATCCACCGTGAAGCTTCCGATGGTTTTTCCCGTCTTCCTGTCCCGGACGGACAATTCGAGTCCCTTCAACTTGGTTTGAAAGTCGGATTGAAACAGCTCAACGTCCTGATACTTCAGCGGATGGTTCACCCGGATCGTTTGGCGGTGAACCGGCTCCAATTCGCCGGTCTCCGGATCCTTTGTAAACAGCACCGCCTTCGTCTCATACTGCTTGACCACGGGCTGTCCGCTTCCGGCCGCATCCGGAGGCAATTCCTCCGGATCGTAAAACACCACGGAAGCCGCCTCGTTTTTGACATAATAGGGGGTTTGGGGAACCGGCTTGGTCTCCCCTTCCCGTACGAACACAAACTCGTTCAGATAGAAACCCGGGACCCTGAGCAGCAGAATCCCGATCAAAAAGATGATCAGTCCGACGTGGTTGATATAGGGTCCCCAACGGCTGAAGCGCCCCTTTTCCGCCAGCAGGGCAGCCCCTTCCCGGCGAATGTGGTATCGCTTCCGGGAAAGCCTTTCCGCCAACCGGTCCATCAGGGCGATTCCTTCCTTCTCCGTCATCTCCCGCTGCGCATGGATCCGCTGACGCGTGAGAAAGATGGGATCCTTCGTCACCCGCTGATTCTTCAAAGCCCGATACAGAGGGACCACCCGATCCAAGCTGCAAACCACCAGGGACACTCCGATCAGGCCGATCAGCAGGCGGAAGGGCCAGGAGGAATACAGGTCGGACAAGCCCAATTTATAATAAATCTCCCCCACCACCCCGTACTGTTGCGGATAATACACATCGGGACGGGCGGAGGGGATGTACTGCTCCTGGGGAAGAATCGTTCCCAAGATGGATACCGCCAAGGTAATCAGGATCAGCGCGACCGCCACCTTGACCGAGGAGAAGAAACCCCAAACTTTGTCGATCAGCCCGCGATTCCGCGTCTGGGAACGCCGCGCCGCTCCCTCATAGCGCATATCCAGCGACCGGGTTTCTTGTCCGTCTTTTTCATCGAGGGGCTTGCCGCAGGACTCGCACAATACCGTGCCAAAGGGATTGGTGTGCCCGCATTCGCATTTTGTGTTATCCAACGCTCCCACCCCCCGCTTCCTCCGCGCCCTCGGCATGGTGCCGACCCTCTCCCGACCGGGACATTTTGGGAAAAGGCGCCTTTACGATCCATTATATCTCAGGGGGGAAACGAGACTAAAAAATCATTTTGAAGATTGTTTGAAAGATGAGCGAAGGCGCTCAATCTCCTCTCGGGTGAGCTCCCGATAAGTCCCCGGGGAAAGACCCTTCAGGGTTACAAAGGCAAAACGCGTCCGAATCAAACGGCGGACCGGATGGCCCACCGCCTCGCACATCCGGCGGACGATCCGATTCCGTCCTTCGTGAATCACGAGCTCCAGGACGGTATGCTCCTTTCCCCGACGAATCCGACGCACTTTGGCGGGGGCTGTCCATCCGTCCTCCAGCCGGACCCCTCCTCTCAGCCTCTCCAACGCCTCTTCGGTCGGATCCCCCTGGACGGTGGCGCGATACCATTTTTCCACCCCATACCGGGGATGCATCAGGAGATTCGCCAGATCCCCGTCATTGGTGACGAGCAGGAGACCTTCGGTGTCATAATCCAGCCTTCCCACCGGAAACACCCGCTCGGGGATGTCCCGGAAGTAATCGGCCACCACCGGCCTCCCCCGGGGATCCGACATGCTGGTAATCACCCCCCGGGGCTTGTAAAAGGCAAAAAGCCGCATCCGCGGCAAACGGATCGGCTTCCCTCCAACCTCGATCCTGTCCCGGAGCGGGTCCACCTTCACGCCCAGCGTGGTGACCGTCTCCCCGTTCACCTTCACCTGACCCTGGAGGATCAGCTCCTCGCTCTTCCGACGGGACGCAACTCCCGCTCGGGCGATGACCTTCTGCAGCCGTTCCATCTTCTCACCTCATCCTCATCTTAGCCAATCCCGATGAGAATGACAAATCAGCCGCCGAAGACCAGCGTCACGATCAGCCAGGATGCCAGAAAGCCGGCCAAATCGGCCAGGAGTCCCACCTTTACCGCGTACAGGGAGCGTCGGATACCCACCGCGCCGAAGTACACCGTCAATACGTACAGGGTGGTGTCGGTGCTTCCCTGCATCGTCGATACCAGCCTGCCCAAATATGAATCCGGGCCGTGGGCGCGAAAAATGCTCTCCACGAAGGCAAGGGATCCGGCGCCCGAGATGGGGCGGAGCAGGGCCAGGGGAAAAGCCTCTTCGGGAAAATGGAACAAAGAGAGAACCGGCTGAAAAAGCTGCAGGTAAAACTGCATCGCCCCCGTTTCCCGGAAGATGGAAACGGCCACCATCATCCCCACCAGGTGGGGAATGATCTGCACGGCGGTGGGAAAGCCCTCCTTCGCCCCCTCGACGAAACTCTCATAAACCGGAACCTTGCGAAAATAGGCGGCGTAAAGAGGGATGAAGACAATGATCGCCGGTATCATCATCTTGGAGATCCAATTGATCCATTCCAATTTCCTTCACCCCTCCCGACGGCCCCTTATTCCATTCGCCCACGAAAATACCTGGCCCGGAACCAACGATCCAACAGGATGGCCACCAGGGTGGAACACAACGTGGCCAGCAGAGTGGTGCCGATGATTTCCGTCGGATCCGCCGATCCGTATTTCATCCTGAGTCCGATGATGGTCGTGGGAATCAGAGTGAAGCCGGAGGTGTTCAGGGCGAGCAGCGTGCACATCGCCGGGGACGCCGTCTTCGAATCGGGGTTCATCTTTTTCAGTTCCTCCATCGCCTTGATGCCCATGGGGGTTGCCGCGTTTCCCAGTCCGAACAGATTGGCGCTGATGTTGCTCAGGATGTATCCCATGGCCGGGTGGTTCGGAGGGACCGACGGAAACAAAAAACGGACCACGGGGCGGAGCAGCCGGGCCAGTTTCTCCAGCAGACCGGCGTCCTGAGCGATTCGCATCATGCCCATCCAGAAGACGAGAATGCTGATCAAACCGATGCAGACCGCCACCGCTTCCTTCGCCCCCGTCAGCGCCGCCCGGGTCACCAGCTCCACCCGGCCCTGAGCCACGGCGGCCACAACGCCGCTCAATATCATCCAAAACCAGATATGATTGACCAAGGACTCAACCCCCTCTGCCAAAAACATACTGCAACACGGAAGGCAAGAGGCGCCATACCGATGGTTCTTCTCCGTACCGCGTCAAAAGGGGCACCGTCCCGATCAATTCGTCCCCCAGATAGATGCGAACATTGCCCACCATCTTCCCTTCCCGTCCCACCCGGTCCAACGGATGCGTCACCACCGGCTCCAGCCGGATTTGCTGCCGTTCGTCCTCGCTCAGGGGATAGACGAATTCCGATGCCGCCACCGCCTGAAGCACGCGGCCCTCCTCATCCGCCACGCGTGCCCAATCGAATGCTTGCCCCTTTTTCACCAACTGAACGGGAGAAAACTCTTGAAATCCGAACTCAAACAAGCGCATTGAATCATTCCAGTCGTCCGGTGCATTCAGGGTGACGCTGACCAGGCGGCGGCCGTCCCGGTTCGCCGAGGAAACCAGCGTCCGCCGCGCCTTTTTGGTGTACCCGGTTTTCACACCGTCCGCCCACCGGTAAAAGCGGAGCATCTTGTTTTTGTTGTACCACTTGCGGTGCCACTTCTCCCCCGGCCAAGGGACGGTTTTCACCTCCGTCGACACGATCTCACGAAACACGGGATTTTTCATGGCGTACGCGGCCAGCCTGGCCAAATCGGCGGCCGTCGAATAATGGTCCGGATGATCCAACCCGTGGGGGTTGGCAAAATGAGTGTCGGACAAGCCCAGATATTCCGCCTTTTCATTCATCATGTAGACAAAGCCCTCCACCGATCCGCCCACATGTTCGGCAATCGCCACCGCCGCATCGTTTCCGGACCGGAGCATCAGCCCGTACAGCAGGTGCTCGAGGGGAATCCGCTCGCCCGCCTTCAAATAAATGGAGGAGCCCTCCACCCCTTCGGCCCGGGAAGAGACCGTCACCTTCTCGGACAAATTTCCGTGTTCGATGGCCACAATCGCGGTCATGATCTTGGTCACGCTGGCAATGGGCATGCGGCGGTGCGCATCTTTCTCATACAACAGCCGGCCCGAGGCCACATCCAAAAGCGCCGCCGATCGGGCGCTCACCTCCGGTCCGGGAGGAGCGGCCGCCGATGCCGCATGGAACGCCAGGGGCAGCACCAGGACCAGGACCATCATCCAGCGAATCGATGTGAGACGCATTCCATCCTCCACCCCAGCCTGGACTTTGTACATGTATATGCCGGGCCAGTCCGGTTATGAAACACAAAAAAACCGCCCCCAGAAGGGACGGACAGGCCGGCGAAAAACGAACGGACCGATTTTCCTCCCTGCGGGGAATCGGTCCTTTCCGTGACGCGGAATCTCAAATGTCCATGCGGGGTTGTTCTTCCGAACGCTTCTTTCCCCGGACGGCTCCTTGCAGTCGCTCCATCAATCCCGGGGCAAAATCGATCAAACGGTCGAGGAGGTGGGTCTGTCCGTCCAGGTTGAGCAGGCGGATTCCCTTTTCACCCACTACGAGGAAGGCCACCGGCGTGATCGACACCCCTCCCCCGCTCCCGCCGCCGAAGGGGAAATCGGCTCCCATTTCCTTTCCGTGCTTCTCTTCATCCAATTGCCGTTTCCTCTTATCCGAATCGTCCATCGTAAAATCCGTCCCCCCGGCCGCATAACCGAAACCGACGCGGGACACGGGAATGATGATGCTGCCGTCCGGAGTTTCCACCGGATCCCCGACGATCGTGTTCACATCGACCATCTCTTTCAGATTTTCCATCGCCGTAGTCATCAGGCCCTGAAGGGGGTGTTCCGCCATGTCCCCTCACTCCCTTTGCGCATATTTAGATACAGGCGAGTGACGGCAAGTATAAGATGCCCCAAGCGAAACCGGACTATGCAGAGCAGTTTGGACTCAAGGCGCTTTGCCTCGAAGGAAGGGCGGACATTCAACGCGGGAGGGCGCTCCCACCGCACATGCCTTCCCGCCACCGAAACGAACGTCGTCTTGATCGCCCAGGCCAATCCCGTGAGCACTCCCGTCTCGGCGGCGTCACCCGTTCCGATGGTGGTGGCCCATTCCAACCGTTCGCAGGTGACATGCCTCAAAAAGCGGCGCATCGTGTCATTCAGATTGCGCACGCCCCTCCTGAGAACCCGAAAGCGCTTTTGGGACCGGAGAATCGTTTCCGGGGTGATCCTGCGCTTCTTGACGGTGAGGGTTTTCCCTTTTCCGGTTCGCAACTCCTGGCGGACGGCGAGATCTCCCCGCTCCGTCCTTTTCAACAGGGGAACGGAATAGTGAAAGCGAACCAACCCCCCGATCCAGCGAACAGTCACTCCCAGCTCATCGTCGGTCCCTTCCCTGCGGTATTGAAACCGGATCGACAACGTGGTAAAGGGGATGAGGATCAAAAGAACCAGCAATATGAAAAAAATCCACCCGAGGACATGCATGCCCAACACCTTCCGATTCAGAAATATTTTTGGCAAAGGCAAGCCGGATCATGCAACAAAAAAACCGCCTTTCCCGAAGTTTCGGGAAAGGCGGGCTCACTTCCCGCTGTCAGCGGGCACAATCTCTTTCTCCGATTCGCTTCTTTCCTTCGGTTCCACACCCAACCGAAGGTAAAGATCTCGCCGTTTTTCCTCCCATTCCATCCAGTCGAGGACGGTGTCGGGCAGCGGCAATTCCTCGATGTGTTTCAATCCAAAATACTCCAGAAACTCCCGCGTCGTTCCGTACAGAATGGGGCGCCCCACCCCCTCGGCCCGTCCCACCTCCTTCACCAACCCCTTCCGCTGCAGGGATTGAATCGTCTTGTCGCACTTCACCCCGCGGATCTCCTCAATCTCCGCCCGGGTGATCGGCTGGCGGTAGGCGATGATGGCCAGGGTCTCCAGCGCCGCCCGGCTCAGTTGGGATCGGTTGGGGCTTCGGGCCATTCGCTCGAAATAGGGGGCGAACTCCGGCAACGTGGTCAACTGAAACACCTTGGCCACTTCCACGATCTGCAGCCCCCGCCCCGCTTCCTTCCATTCCTCCTGCATCCTCCGGACCGTGTCCAACACCGTTTGAACATCCACCTCGAGAATTTCCGCCAGTTCCCGCGGATGAAGCCCTTCATCCCCCGCGGCAAACAGAAGCCCTTCGATCACCGCCCGCATTTCACGCTCGTTCAATGGAGCCCTTCCCCCTTCTCTCCGACGGCTACGATGATGATTTCATCGAACAGCTGCTCCTGGCGGCAGATCACCCGTTTCATCTTCATCAGTTCCAACAGGGCGAGAAAGGTGGTGACGATTTGCTCCCGGGTCGCCTTCCGCCGAAGGAGGCGGGAAAAGCGGACCGTCCCGCCGTTTTCCGAAAGAAGATGTAGCAATTCCTCCATGCGGTCGCCGACGGAAATCTCCTCCCGTACGATGCGGGTGATGGGCGGCTCTCTCCTGCGGTCGGACAACACCTCGACAAAGGCCTGGAACAGGTCGTCGGGAGTCAGGTTGCCGACGGGGTTTTCCTCCTGGGCATAGGCGGAAAGATCGGCCGGCGGCCTCGTGTACACCCGACTTCTCCGGGATTCGAATTCCCGCAGGACTTCGGCCAGCTGCTTATATTTTTTGTATTCCAAGAGCCGCTCGACCAGCTCTTCCCGGGGATCCACCTCATCCTCGCCGTCCAGCCCCTCCGCCGCCTCCTCCGGATCGGTGCGGGGAAGAAGCATGCGGCTCTTGATCGCGAGCAGGGTGGCCGCCATCACCAAAAACTCGCTCGCGATCTCCAGCTCCCATTCCCTCATGGCCGACAGATAAGCCATGTATTGGTCCGTAATGCGGGCGATGGGAACCTCGCACACATCCAACTCCGACTGTTCGATGAGGTGGAGAAGGAGATCCAGCGGTCCCTCAAAGCCCTCCAGTCTGATCGTGACATCCATTCCCTTATCCCTTCAGCTCCCGCATCAGATTCGCCATCTCAATGGCGGTGACGGCAGCCTCCCATCCTTTGTTTCCCGATTTGGTGCCTGCGCGCTCGATCGCCTGTTCAATGGTATCCACGGTAATCACTCCAAAGATGACCGGCACGCCGTTTTTCAGGGCGGCTCCGGACACTCCCTTGGCCACTTCACCGGCCACATAGTCAAAATGGGCCGTCGCCCCGCGAATCACCGCCCCCAGGGCGATCACCGCGTCATAGCGACCGGATGCGGCCATCCGGTCGGCGGCGAGGGGAATTTCAAAAGCTCCCGGAACCCATGCGATCTCCACCGCGTCTTCGGAGGCGCCGTGGCGGTACAAGGCATCCTCCGCCCCTGCCAGCAGCTTGCTGGTGATAAATTCATTGAATCGGCTGACGACGATTCCGAATCGGAGCCCCTGTCCGACCAATTTCCCTTCATATACCTTCGGCACCGAAAATCCCCTTTCCTGTCAAAGGTTGAGCATATGTCCCAATTTGGCCTTCTTCGTCCGCAGATAGTTCAAATTGTCCTCGTTGGGCGGCATCTGGATCGGCAGCACTTCGACGATCTCCAGGCCGTACCCTTTCAAGCCGGCGATTTTACGGGGATTGTTGGTCAAAAGGCGCATTTTGCGCACCCCCAAATCCCTCAGAATCTGCGCTCCGATGCCGTAATCCCGGAGATCCGGGCGAAAACCCAACTTCAGGTTGGCCTCGACGGTATCCAAACCTTTCTCCTGCAGCTCGTACGCCTTCAACTTGTTCAGGAGGCCGATCCCTCTGCCCTCCTGCCGCATGTAGAGAAGAACCCCCGTCCCCTCCCGGTCGATCTGGGACAAGGCGGCGTGCAGCTGCGGCCCGCAGTCGCAGCGATGGGAACCGAACACATCCCCGGTCAAGCATTCCGAGTGAACCCGGACCATCACCGGTTTTTCCGGATCGATCTCTCCCTTGACCAGGGCGATGTGCTCCTTGTCGTCCACGTCGTTGGCATATCCGATGGCCGTAAAATCGCCGAAATCCGTCGGAAGATGGACCGACGCAACCCGTCTCACCAGGTTCTCCTTCCGGTTCCGATATCGGATCAGATCCTGGATGGTAATGATCTTCAGGTCATACTTTTTGGCGATCTCCATCAGCTGGGGAACCCGGGCCATCGTTCCGTCTTCCTGGATGATCTCGCAGATGACCGCCGCCGGGTAGGCTCCGCACATCCGTGCCAGGTCGACGGCCGCCTCGGTATGTCCCGCCCTCCTCAGGACGCCGCCCTTTTTGGCGATCAGCGGAAAAATGTGCCCCGGACGGCGAAAGTCCTCCGGACGGGCTTCGGGATCGATCAGGGCGCGAACCGTTCTCGACCTTTCATGAGCGGAGATCCCCGTGGTCGTGCTGACGTGGTCCACGGAGACGGTAAAGGCAGTTCCGTGGTAGTCGGTGTTGTGGTGCACCATCGGAGGAAGATCCAGCTCCCGGGCGCGCTCCTCGGTGATCGGCGCGCAAACGAGCCCCCGGCCATGGGTGATCATGAAGTTGATCACCTCGGGAGTGGCCTTTTCGGCCAGAGCCACCAGGTCCCCTTCATTTTCGCGGTCCTCGTCGTCAACCACGATGACCATATTTCCCTGCATCAGTTCGTAAATCGCTTCTTCGATCGCATGAAAACCGCTCATCTTACCGCCTCCCGTCACTGGATTGCGCCTGAACGAATCCCTCCTGCTCGAGCCGCTCCAACGTCAGGCCGTCCTGTTCCCGGCCCAACAGCTTAGCCGTATATTTGGCGATCATGTCACACTCGATATTGACCCGATCACCCACCTGCGCCGCCTGCAATTGGGTAACCTCCAGCGTGTGGGGAATCACGGAGACGGTGAAGTGCCGCGCCCCCACTTCCACCAGCGTCAAACTGATCCCGTTCACAGCGACGGATCCCTTCTCCACCATCCACCTCGTCAACCGCTGAGGGACCCCGATCCGAAACAAAACGGCATTTTCATGGGGAACGCGCGCTTCAATGACGCCGGTTCCATCCACATGCCCCTGGACAAAGTGACCGCCAAACCGATCGCCGGCAGCCAAGGCGCGCTCCAGGTTGACAGGGGATCCGATCCCCAGTTCCCCCAGATTGGTCCGGCTCATCGTTTCCGGCATCACGTCCGCGGAAAAGGATTCGTCGCTGAAACGGGTCACCGTGAGGCACACCCCGTTGACGGCGATGCTGTCGCCGATCCGAACATCCTCCAAAACCCGCCGGCAGGCGATTTCCAATTCCATCGCCATGCCCCGGCGGTTCATGCGCCGGATGCTCCCCACTTCCTCTACGATTCCAGTGAACATGTTTCCGACCCCCGATCCTCCGGATACACCGGGTACCCTGTGATGCATACATCCTCCCCGAATCGTTCCACTGACACATCCCGCAGGGCAATCGAATCAGCCATCTTCTCGGCGCCGACTCCCCCGACGGCGGAGGGGGAGTCGCATCCCCCCACCCATTTTGGAGCGATGAAGGCCACCGCCTTTTGCACCCATCTGCCCTCGAGAAGAGAGGCGTTCAATTCACTGCCCCCCTCCGCGAGAACGGAGAGAATCCCCCGTTTGCCCAGGATATCGAACACCGCGCGCAGATCCACCCGCGGGCCTTCTCCCGCGACGATCACCTCAACTCCGCGCTCCCGAAGGCGCCTTTCCTTGTCGCGATCCCCCTGTTCGGTGCAAAAAACCCAGGTGGGAGCTTCCGACACGTCAGTCACCGGCGTGTCCAGAGGGATGCGCAGACGGCTGTCCACCACCACCCGGAGCGGGTTTCTCCCTCCCTCGGGCAGCCGGACCGTCAGGCGCGGTCGGTCCGCCAGGACCGTTCCGATCGCCACCATGACGGCATCATGCTCCCTACGCAGGCGGTGGACATACCGGCGGGCTTCCTCCCCGGTCACCCACCGGCTGTCTCCCGTGCGCGTGGCGATCTTTCCGTCCAGCGTGGCGGCGGTTTTCATGGTCACGAAGGGACGGCCGTGGAGGCGGTGGTGAACGTAGGCCTCATTCAACTTTCTGGCTTCGTCCTCCAGCACCCCGGTGATCACCTCGATCCCCGCCTGACGGAGACGCTCAATCCCTTTGCCCGAAACGAGGGGTTCGGGATCCGCCATGCCCACTACCACGCGGCGGACGCCCTCAACGATGATCCGCTCGGTGCAAGGGGGGGTGCGACCGTAATGATTGCAAGGCTCCAGCGTCACGTAAAGGGTGGCCCCCTTCGCTTCCGGCCCGGCCATGTTCAAAGCGTGCACCTCGGCGTGCGGTGTGCCCGCCCGGAGATGGGCACCGAACCCGAGGAGTCTCCCCTCCTTCACGACAACCGCGCCCACCATCGGATTGGGGGCGGTTTGACCCCGGCCCGTTTCGGCCAAGCGAAGGGCCAAACGCATCCACTCTTCATGCAAATTCATCGCCATCTCCTTTGACCGCAAGTTTCGGCCGTTGGCCGTCCCAAATAAGAAAGGCCCCGCTTCGGGGCCGGAAGTTTGTGAAAGGAATAACATATACGGGTCTGACCAAGGCATTACGAAAGAAGCCCTTATCCGCCCGGAAATGGTCGAGACGGAAAAGGGTAGACCCGTCCCTTTCATCCTTCTCCCATCCAGACTGTCACTGTCGGCCCCGGAGTCTCACCGAGTCCACCGCAAACGCGGGTCACGGGCTGAGGCGGCTTTGCCGCCAACACCGCCGGTCGGGAATTTCACCCTGCCCCGAAGGATTTGATCAAGGGATCAATCGATTCGGTTTTCTTTTAATGAGTATACCGCAACCGTCGGGTAAAGTCCATTCCTTTCCGGATCAGCGAAGGGTCGCCGCCGGATCGCCGATCCGCTCCGGATGTCTCTCCTTCCGCTTCCAGGGAAGGCCGACGCGCATGCAGAGGTAGCTCACTGCCGTGAAATAAGCGCATACGAATGTCGCGTGCAACAGGGCCAGAATCAGCTGAATGTTGGTAAACACCACCGCCGCGCCGCTCAGGGCCTGGAGGATCAAAAGCCAGAGCGCGACCCATCCCGCTTTGTACAAATCGCGGTACTGTTCGCGGCGCTCCCGGTAAAGCCGGACGATCACCCACAGGAGCCAAGCGGTAAAGATCAGGCAAAGCCCCGAGGCGTAACGATGCAACAACTGGATGCCCGCTTGGCTGAAGAAATCGGGAAGCAAATGCCCTCCGCACAGGGGCCAGGAATTTCCGCAACCCATCATGGAGCCCGTATGTCGCACGTAAGCGCCGGTGTAAACCACGAGATACGTGTAGACGGCAAGCCCCCAGATCGCGTAGCTCAGCCGCTGGGAGACCGGAACGGTCAACAACCTGCGATCCTCCGTCCGGCCGGCCTGGGAGATGTAAACGGCGAGCAACGCCACACTGGCGAAGGACAACAAAGAGAAGCCGAAATGAAGCGCCATCACCGCATCGGACTGATCCCAGACGACGGCCGCAGCCCCGAGCAATCCCTGCAGCACGATGAAAAAGACGCCGCTTGAGGCCAAAAGCCGGATGATCCCGTCTTTTCGAAAACTGCGCCACGCCCAAACGGCCAGGATCACCACCATCAGGCCGACCAAGGCGGAAACGATCCGGTGGCTGTACTCGATCACGGTTTCGACCGTGGCGTAGGTGGGAAAGATCTCCCCGTTGCAGAAAGGCCACGTGTTTCCGCAGCCGTCTTCGGAGCCGGTCTTGGTGACCAGAGCGCCCATGAGAACGATCAAGTAAAGGCCTGCAGCGGTCACAAGAGCAAAGGGCCGAAGCCACCGCATGTCTCGAACCCCCTTTTGTCAATCCTTCATTCATCTTACCACAGAAGCTTCCGCACCAGCCGATGGAGGGGCGCTTCGACACAAAGTGGACAAAATCGGCCCGCGAGATGGTGACCTATTGCGCTGACCAAGGCTTTTCACCGCACCTTCAGGGCGGGGCCTCCGCTCACCGGGTTCGCCCGCAGGCGATCGGGAATGCGATCCTTGCCGGTGAGATCTTCCAGGGTCTCCCGCTCAACCACCAGATCCGCTTCCCCGTTCCGCACGAAAACCACCGCCGGACGGCGGTTCCGGTTGTAATTGTTGGCCATGGAATAGGTGTAGGCGCCGGTGCAGCTGACGGCCAGGATATCTCCCGTCCGCACGGGAGGGAGCTTCAAGTCCCAAATTAACATATCCCCCGACTCGCAGCATTTCCCGGCAATTGAAACGGTTTCCTCCGGCGTTTCCAGGGCCCGGTTGGCGAGCATCGCCTCATATTGCGCCTGGTACAGGGCGGGACGCAGATTGTCGGTCATTCCGCCGTCCACGGATACGTACTTGCGAATGCCCGGCACTTCCTTCACCGTTCCGACCGTGTACAAAGTGGTTCCGGCCTCCCCCACGATGCTGCGGCCCGGCTCCACCCAGATTTCGGGCAGGGGCAAGCCTTCAAAGCTGTTCCGGACGGCATCGGCGATCGCCTCCACATATTCCTCCGGCGAGAGGGGCTGATCCTTTTCGACGTATCGGATGCCGAATCCCCCGCCCGCGTTGAAAATGCGGGGCAGATAACCGAACCGGTCCCGCAACTCCTTCGCCAAAGCCGCCATCTTCCCGACAGCCAACTTGTAACCGCCGGTTCCGAAAATCTGCGAACCGATGTGGCAGTGAAAGCCCTCCAGGATCAAATGGCGGGCTTGGAGCGCCTCCTTCACCGCCCGGATCGCCTGGCCGCTCGACAGGCCGAACCCGAACCGCGAATCCTCCTGGCCGGTCTGGATATATTGATGGGTGCTCACCTCCACCCCCGGCGTCACCCGGAGCAGGATCCGCGGGCGCACTCCCTTTTCCCCGGCAATTCGGTCCAGCATCGACAGTTCGGTAAAATTGTCCACGATAAACAGGCCGATTCCCGCGTCCAATGCCATTTCCAGCTCGAAGGGGGTTTTGTTGTTCCCGTGAAAATGGATGGATTCCGGAGGGAAGCCCGCTTTGAGCGCCGTGTAGAGTTCGCCGTCGGAAACCACATCCAGGTGCAGCCCTTCCTCTTCCGCCACCCGGCACATCGCCATCGTGCAAAAGGCCTTGCTGGCATATGCGACCTGAAAAGACAACCCCGTCTTTCGAAAGGCGTTCACGTAACGGCGCATTTGCTTCCGAATCAGCTCTTCATCCATCACGTACAGGGGGGTTCCGAACCGGCGGGCGAGCTCCACCGTATCACAGCCCCCGATTTCAAGGTGTCCGCGTTCGTTGATCCTCCCGGTACCGTGCAGACGCATGCTTTGTCTCTCCTTCTCCCGATAGGACAAAGGCCGTCCGCTTGACCGGACGGCTGCCTTGATTTTCTCATCATTATACTTCATTTTGAAATGCTTCGTCCAAAAAAGTTTTGCCAAAGCGAACGAGACAAACCCGTCGACCGGAACAAAATCCCGTGACAGGGCGCCGACTTCCTTCCGCTGCATCTTTTTCCGCATCCGACTCCGGGACAGGACCGCCATATTCGGCGATATAACCTCGCGAATTCGTTATTTTCGCCCGGACGCCGACGGTCCTGTCCGTCTGAATCGTAACAGTCCGCTATTTTCGGTTTTTCTCGCTGAAGACCAAAATCAGCTCCACCGCCTTCCGGGTTACCGGCGCACCCCGCTTCACGTCATCGAACCGATCCATTTTCCCGACATCGCCGATCCCGACGATGACGGGAACGGAAATCCGGTTCAACACTTCAACGGTATCCCCCCAGATGACGGGAGGTTCCCCTTCCATCTCCAAACCGTTCTTGTCAACGCCGTGAACCACTTGGTTCCCTTCCCGGTCCAGCAGAATGTCCACGGGGACCGCTTCTCCCCCGCGATGGTTGGAAGCCACCGCGACCGCACCCAGCACTTCCACCCTCGGATGGTTCGCCACATACTCCATCGCCTGCTCCCCCCGCCCCGGCCCGCCGGACCCGCAATCATCAAACATGACCAGCACGGGATCGTGTTTGGCCTGAAGAATGAGCTCCACCAGCTCTTCACCGGAGAGGGGGGTGGGATTGCCCGCCGAGGCGGAAATCGAGCGCCCTCCCACCTGCCTGGCGACCTCCTCCACCGCCTCGCGGGCCACGTAATCCCCATCGGTGATCAGTATCACTTTTCGCTTCACGCCCCTTCCCTCCCCGGTGATTCACAACATCAAAATAGGAGCCACTGAAACAGCGAGCCCGCAACTTTCCCGAAAACCATGGCCATCAGCAAATGCAGGACGGCGTGTTGGACCTGCATCCTTTTCGCCAAAATGGGCAGGACATTGAGAACCTCCGTCAGCGCGGCCGCCAATAGTCCGACGAAACATCCGGCAAACAGACCCAGGGGAGCGGACCACCATCCGGAAAGATGACCGTTCCAATCGAAAAAGTCCACCCACGTGGAGACGACGGCTCCGGCGGTGAGCGCGTATTCGTAGGAATGGATCTTCCCTTCGGTTCTGGACATCTGGGCCAGGCGGGGAACGATGTCCAACACCGTGATGAAGGCCACGAAACCGCTCCCCACCGCCAACCCCCCGGCCAATCCGATGAAGACCAGCGCAAACCACTCCGGGATCATGGAGAATCCGGCGGCTTTTTGGATTTTTCATGGTCGATCACATATTGATTGAGGTTCTCCTGATACAAAAACATCTCCAACTCCAGAGGACTGGGCTCGTCATTGAACCGCCGCTTGAACAGGTGGTTGAAGAACAGAATCATGCCGACGCCGATTCCCAGAGAATACGGAATCTGCAGGATCAGGGGACGCGCGTCGTGCTGCCCGGTGACAAGATAATAAATGCGCTGGTGAACGGATTTCATGCTCACATCCGTGTGAAAATTCATGAGGGCCAACCCGGATCCCACGAACAACAAAAGCCAGATCATCACCACCCACACGGCGGAAGGAACGCGTCGGCGAACTTCCGTTTCGATGATGGTTTGTGCGGGACCGACGCTGCGAACATCCAGATCGGAATGAACCCGGCGAATTCTCTCTATCACGTCCATCACGTCGATGACAACCAGGTTGCCGTCCCGCAGCGAGGACCGGTAAACCTCCAACCGGACGATCGACATCACCGACTCGTCCGCCAGCACCTGGGCGATATCCCCCAGGCGGAGCTTTTGACCGGGAGAAACCCGGACTTTCTTTTTCAACCGCAGGTAGACCACGCCGGGATGCAATCACACCCGCCCCTTCCTGTCGTCTCTAGAATTAATATGGTTCCCGGAAATGCATCCCATTCGGGAGAAGAAAGCGGCGACAAAAAAAGAAAGGCCAGCCCGCCGGAAAACGATTCTCGGCGGACGGCCTTTCCGCGGAATTTCAGGGCGATGAAGGCGGCTCCAATTCCTGACGGATCTTTTGAATGATTTTCTTTTCCAGACGCGAAACCTGGACCTGGGAAATGCCCAATCGCTCGGCCACTTCGGATTGGGTCTGGTCCTTGAAAAAGCGCAGGTAGACGATCAATCGCTCCCGCTTGTTCAACCGGTTGATCGCCTCGTTCAGGGTGATTTTATCAAACCACGCCTCCTCCGAGTCGTCCGCGATCTGATCCATCAGCGTGATGGGATCGCCGTCGTTTTCATAAACCGTCTCGTGGATGGAGGCCGGCGTCCGGTTCGCCTCCTGGGCAAAAACGATCTCTTCCGGTGAGACCCCCATCTCGGCGGCGATCTCGCTCACCGTCGGCACCCTGCCCAACTCCTTGGTAAGATCATCCTTCACTTTCCGGATGCGGTTGGCCAGCTCCTTCAGGGAACGGCTCACTTTCACCATGCCGTCGTCCCGAAGGAACCGCTGAATCTCTCCGATGATCATCGGAACCGCGTAGGTGGAAAATTTCACATCGTAGGAAAGATCGAACTTGTCCACGGCCTTCAGCAGGCCGATGCACCCGATCTGAAAGAGATCCTCCGCTTCATAGCCCCGGTTGAGAAACCGCTGAACCACCGACCAAACCAGGCGGATGTTGTGCCGGACCAACCGGTTGCGCGCCTCTTCATCCCCCCTTTGGCTCGCTTCGATCAGCCGGCGCACTTCCTCGTCCGGCAAATGGGCGTGTCGGGAATTGCGAACATCGGAATCCATGGTCGGATCCCTCAGTTGGCCATCGTCTGATGGGGGGTTTTCAAGTTCTTCACCAGTCGGACAGTGGTTCCCCGGCCGGGTTCGGAGATGATCTCCACCTCGTCCATGAAGTTTTCCATGATGGTAAAGCCCATTCCGGAGCGCTCCAGTTCGGGTTTCGACGTGAACAGGGGCTGACGAGCCTGGTCGATGTCGCGGATACCCACACCCTCATCCCGGATTTCGATGGAAACGCGGGAACCCACGATTTCCGTGCGGATGGTGATGATTCCATCCTCCTTCTCTTCATAGCCGTGAATGACGGCATTGGTGACCGCTTCCGAAACCACCGTCTTGATATCCGTCAGCTCCTCCATCGTCGGATCCAATTGAGAGACGAAAGAAGCGACGGCCACCCGGGCGAAGGATTCGTTTTCCGACCGGCTGGGAAACCTCAGCTCCATGTAATTGCTATGTACCTGTTTCATAATGTCACCCCGCAGGCTTCCAAGGCCGACTGTTCATTTTTGTAAATGGGAAGGATCTTGAACAGACCCGAGAGCTCCATCAGCCGGTATATCGAGGGATTGACCGCGCAGAGGATCATGTTTCCCCCCAACTGGGAAACGCGCTTGTACCGCCCCAAAAGAACGCCCAACCCGGAGCTGTCCATAAAGGTGAGCCCCGACAGGTTGAAAACCAGATTCGCGTACAAACCCGTCCTCAGCTTTTCGTCGATCTCGTTTCGCACCTTTTCCGCCGTGTGGTGGTCCAACTCGCCGGTCAACCGGACCACGAGCACATTGCGGGAATCCGTCACTTCCACCGACAAGCCCATGGCATTCCCTCCCCCGCTTATTTACCTTGAAATTTCTACGGATTTTTGCCCGCTTCCTCCCCTCCGACAAAAGAACAAAAAAATCGAGACCCCGCTGTCGAGAGGAGTCCCGAGATGTAAGAATACCTCAAAAGAGCGTCATCCCGCTTTTTCATCCTCGGGAGCCTTGGCATCCTCCGGATAGAAGAGAACCCCTTTCGTCACCCGCTTGATCGTGGTCCAAAGGCCGGCCCTTGGAATCTCCCGCGGGCTCCGGATTTCCATCTCGGCCACCGTCTTCCCGTCCTTTTCAATGAGAACGCTCCCCAATTTTTGCCCCTGGCGAACGGGCGCCTTCAGGCTTTCCCAGAGAATCTTCCGTTTGAATTCCCCCGGCTTTTCCCCCTTCTTCATCAGGATGCTCAATTGCTGCGGCGAGCGTATCGTCAACTTGTGGGGATCCCCGCCGCCCACCCGGACCTCGCCGATCGGATCTCCCTTCCTGTAAACCACATAATTGGTATATCGGCTGAAGGCGAAATCCAGCATGCGGGACACATCCCGGTTCCTCGTCTTGGTATCCGGCTCCCCCATCACCACGGCGATCAAGCGGAAATCCCCCCGCTTCGCCGTGGCCGCAAGGCAGTACTTCGCTTCCGAAGTATAACCCGTCTTCAAACCGTCCACGCCGGGATAAAAGCGAACCAGCCGGTTGGTGTTCACAAGCCAAAAGGGCTTTTTCGTGTCCTTTCGCAGATAATCCTGATAAATCCGGGTGAAGTTCGTAATCTCCGGATGCTTCAGCAGCTCCCGGGACATGATGGCGATATCCCTGGCGGAAGTCACATGTTCCGGCGCCGAAAGTCCGGTGGCATTTTGAAAGCGGGTATCGGTCATCCCCAATTGCTTTGCCCGCTCATTCATCCGCTCCACAAAGGCTTCCTCCGACCCGGCCAGGTGCTCCGCCAGCGCCACCGAGGCATCGTTGGCCGACGCAACCGCCACCGCCTTCAAAAGATCCCGGACCGTCATCTGTTCCCCGGGTTCGAGGAAAATTTGGGATCCCCCCATCGAGGCGGCATGCTCGCTGACCCGAACCTTTTCATCCAGCTTGATTTTCCCCGCATCCAAATCCTCCATCACCAGCAGCATCGTCATGATTTTGGTGATGCTGGCAGGCGGCAGCTTGTCGCGGCTGTTCTTTTCGAACAACACCGTTCCCGTATCCTCATCGATCAACACGGCAGAACGGGCATCCGGCGCGAGATCCTGTTCTTCGGCGAATCCCGTGGGGATTCCCATCGCGAAAAAAAGACAACCGATGAGCAAGGAGATGCACAAACGCGAACGCATCAACGTTCCCTCCTATCCAGGACTACTTCTAGTCTGTCCCGGAACAGGGGAATTATGACAGCGAACGCCCTGAGGGAAAACAAACGCCTCCCGGACGATCGGGCCGGTTCCGTTTCGCCCTCCATTCTGACGGCACGCCCCTCAAAACTTCAATAAAAAGAGCCCCGGATGGGGCTCCCGCCTCTCTTCAAGGAGAGGCGCTTGCACATCTTCGGCTGCAGGAAAGGGTGTGCGATCGCGCCGCACAATTCTCCGTCCGCGTCAAAGGGACTCCTGATCCTTTTCCGCCAGGCGCTTGCGGCGCCGAGATTCGAAAAAGATGACCACGGACAAAATCAGTTTGATGGCGGCGCTGACCACGCTTCCTTCCCCTTCGGACAGATCCACCAGATCCATCAGCCCCATGGCGAGAAAGGCGACGGCGATCCACTTGTAAAATTCCGGATGAAGTTTTCCCCATTCGTCCTTCGGCGTCTTCCGGTACTTGAAAAACATGATCACGGCTTTGATGAGGAAAAGAAGAACCAGCAACAATGAAACAAAAATGATCAGTGCTTTCATGAACAACCTCCTGTGTCAAATGGATTTCGGGAACCATGTTACCATATATTGAGCTATCTGTCTGCAATTCCACAAAAAAATGCGAAAACTTTTCCTAGGGGGTCAAGGCGGCTGGGAAGAAGGCCCCGGCCCGATTACATAAAGAAGGACCTGGAACCGATCCAGGTCCATCTCCTCGGGGCATTATCCGCTCCTGCCGGGCAATTCCCGCAGAATCCCCTTCACCAGACGAAGAAAGGTTTCCTTCACTCGCTCCGCCGTTTCCATCACTTCTTCATGGCTCAGGGGTTGCGGCAGGATCCCCGCCGCCATATTGGCGATGCAGGAGAGGCCCAGAACGCGGATCCCCGCGTGGCGGGCGACGATCACTTCGGGAACCGTCGACATGCCGACCGCATCCCCGCCGACGGTACGCAACATGCGGATTTCCGCCGGCGTTTCGTATGAGGGACCCAGCATCGCCGCATAAACACCCTCTTTCAGATCAATGCCCAGCTTCTCGGCCACCCCTTTGGCCAACCGACGGAGATCCGCGTCGTAAGCCTCCGTCATGTCCGGAAAGCGGTCTCCCAACTCGGAGTCGTTGGGTCCGACCAGCGGATTGCGGAACATGAAGTTGATGTGGTCGCGGATCAACATCAAATCTCCTGCTTGAAAGGATTCATTGATTCCGCCCGCCGCATTGGTGATCAGGGCGATCTCCACTCCCAACCGTTTCATCACCCGAATCGGAAATGTGACCGCTTCAAGGGGATAGCCCTCATACAGGTGAAATCGCCCCTGCATCGCAATGACCGCCTGGCCTTCCAGCCTGCCGATCACCAGACGACCCGCATGCCCCTCCACCGTGGATACCGGAAAATGGGGAATCATCTCATAGGGGATGACGTCCGCCTCTTCAATTTCATCCGCCAAAACCCCCAATCCCGACCCGAGAATGAGACCGATCCGGGGCTGAACGGACGACCGCTTCTGAATCATTGCCGCAGCTTGTTCAATCTTTTCCTTCACACGGATCCCTCCCAACCGAATCCTTCAGTCACTGCCCTCCGGCTCCGCTTCCACAAGACCTCCACTTCAGGAGAAGGCCCGCCCCGGAAAAGGGGGCGGGCTATTCTCCGATGCGGTAAAAAAGGAGAAGGCGTTCTTCGATGTCGACCGACTTCGGATCAGGATCGCCGGACGAAGCGGGTGCAAAGACCTTGACGGCCCTCCCCGCCGGCTCCCGGTAAGGGTAACGGGGCTGAAGCCAATCGGAAAACAGGGCAAGCACCTGATACACGAGCATCGTGAGCAAGAAAAACAGAAGCAAAAACTTGATCCACTCCACCAATCGTCTGAGCGACACGACCATTCGGATCCGTCCCTTCCGATGTCCTGTTACCATCGTATGGGATGGCTTGCCGCGTTTATTCCGCTCAAAACCCGCCTCTCCTCAAAGCCCTTACATTTTTCTGCGATGAACCGCTGTCATCCCATAACGGGCTTGCCCAACACATCGTTCAGCGGCACATAGGGGAGGGACAGACTTTCCGCCACCGCCTGATGGGTGACGTGTCCCTTCATCACGTTGACCCCCAATCCCAGGGCGCGGTTGTCCTTCACCGCCTTCTCAACGCCCTTGTTGGCGATCTGAACGGCATAGGGAACCGTCACGTGGGTCAGGGCGAGGGTGGATGTGCGCGGCACCGCCCCGGGGATGTTGGCCACGGCGTAATGGACCACTCCGTGCTTCACGATCGTGGGATTGCTGTGGGTGGTCACCCGGTCAATCGTTTCGATCGATCCGCCCTGGTCGATCGCCACATCCACAATCACCGACCCCGGCGACATGGTTTTGACCATCTCTTCCGTCACCAGGCGCGGCGCCCTCCGGCCGGGAACCAAAACCGCTCCGATCAGCAGGTCGGCCTTCTGCACGGCCTGTCCGATATTGTAGCTGTTGGACATCAGCGTCCGCACCTGCCCGCGGAAAATGTCGTCCAGTTCCCGCAGCCGATCGGGATTGACATCCAGAATCGTCACATCCGCTCCCAGGCCCAGGGCCATTTTGGCGGCATTGGTTCCAACCGTTCCGCCGCCGATGATCACCACTTTCCCCGGCAGCACCCCGGGAACGCCCCCGAGAAGCACTCCCTTTCCGCCTTTGGGCTTTTCCAGGAGTTGAGCTCCGATTTGAACCGACATCCGTCCGGCCACTTCGCTCATCGGGGTGAGCAGGGGCAGCGAACCGTTCTCCAACTGGATGGTTTCATAGGCGATCGCCGTCACCTTGCTCTCCGCCAGCGCGCGCGTCAGTTCCGGTTCGGCAGCCAGGTGCAGGTAGGTGAACAGGATCAGATCTTCGCGAAAGTAGCGGTACTCGCTCGGTTGCGGTTCCTTCACCTTCATCACCATGTCGGCGGAGGACCACACATCTTCGGCGGTTTGGGCAATTTTGGCCCCGTGTTCGATAAACGCCTCATCGGAGAACCCGCTTCCTTCACCCGCCCCCGTTTCAATCAATACCTCGTGACCCGCTTCCACGAGGGCGTCGATGCCCGCGGGGGAGATCGCCACCCGGTTCTCATTGTCCTTAATCTCTTTAGGAACACCGATAATCAAGGGGCTCGCCTCCTTAAATAGTGCATCGATAAATCCTCCGCCTATTATCATACCACTTTAAATACGCCGATCATACACCATAAAATAACGTGAGATCGCTTCAGACCTCACGTCACCTTTGATCCTACCAATTTTTTGGGATCCTTCACCTGCCCCTTGCACCGGTGGCAGATCCCGTGGAATGTGAGCCGATGGTCGATGATCTGGAAGTCGAACTCCTTCTCCACTTTCTTCTCGATGGGACCCAGCAGGTCCTCCGTAATCTCATCCACCGAACCGCAGTTCAGACAGTACAGATGGTGGTGATGATGCTCGGCACCCTCCGCGCGAAATTCGTAACGCGTGACTCCGTCACCGAAGTTGAGCTTGTGAATGATCTGCAAGTCGCTCAAAAGCTCCAGGGTCCGGTAAACAGTGGCCAATCCGATTTCCGGCGACTTCCCCTTCACCAACAGGTAGACATCTTCCGCGCTGAGGTGGTCCTGTTCGTTTTCCAACAGCACGCGGACCGTCGCTTCCCGTTGGGGGGTCAATTTGTAGTTATGGGCGGATAACTGCTGTTTGATCTGATTTACCCGATCCTCCACATGCAACCCCCCCCCCGGTCTTTCTTGACACCATTATATTGGAGAAAAGGGGGGGAAGTCAAACAGATAATAATCAATCTCAATTAATAATGATTATAAAATGCGTTCAGGCTCCTTTTTTTGAATCCTTTTCCATGCATCCGGTTCAATTCACCAACCCGACCGGAGGAACGGCCATCCGCATCAAAGCCGGCGACAGATACGCTTCAAAGAGGGAGGCAAACACCAGCACCACCGCCATCGCCATCACCAGGCCGGAATAGGCGAGAAACTCCGGGTAAATGGTCCCCCGGCGGGAAATCAACCGGTTTCTCACCAGCAGGAGGGAAAAATGGATTCCGGAGACGGCCATGATGATCATGGCGGGGACCACCAACAGATTCTGGGGAACCACCGACAAAAAGGCAAACCACAACCCCCGCCAGGAAAGCTGGCTGACCAGAAAACCGACCGTAAAGCCGATCACCAGCCCCTTTAAAAAGATCAAAATGAGGATGAGGGGAATGCCGATGATGGAAAGACCGAGCATCCACATCAGCCCCAGGTTCTTCAGATGGTCCCCCATGGAATGCTGAAACGCGATCTCCGGCTCGGCGATGGTATTCTGATCCAAGCCGCGAAAAAAGTAGCCCAAATACTCCAGGAGACCCTCCTTCTGCACGGGTGAGAGGGTGTTGACCACCACCGCCCCGAACACGACACCCATCATAAACAGCACGGTGATGAACAGGTAGAGGGACATCTGATTCTTCACATGGAGCCGCAGCGTGTCCCCCAGTTTTTTCCGCTTCGCTTTCATTCGAACCTCCCCCTTGTCCACTCTATTTCTATGACGGACAAGGGGAGAATAGAAGCCCATTTTTCAATCCGCGCCTCCGGACGACGCCCTTACCCTGCCGTACGCTCCTCCGCCCCCCTCTTCAAACTCCAACCTCCGTTCGCGGGCCAAACGGATAAAATGGGCGATGGATTCACCCGCCACGTCGGCCACCTCTTCAATCGGCGCCTGGTGGAGCACATTCATCTCCGTCCCGAACTTCGCCAACAGGCGGTCAAAAGTCTTCGGCCCCAGATGGGGAATGAATTCGAGGGGCACCTGATACACATAGGGAGGCCGATGCGCCGGGGATTCGGAAGGTCCGTCGGCGATTTCGGCAATCCGGTCCGACACCCCCTTCACGATCCGATTGCCGCCGCAGCAGGGACAGCGGCCGAGCTCCCCCTTGTCCGGGGACAAAATCGCACCGCACCCGGTGCAGCGCGTCCTGTAGTATTTGCCCAGCTTCGGGTTCAGTCCGTAATTGGCGGCAATCCCCCGCCCCTCCTGCCGGCGCAGCGCCAGTTCCAATTCCCGGAATGAGGGACGGGTGATGCGGAATTCGTTGTATTCGCGGCCGATCTTGCCCAGGGAGTGGGCGTCGGAATTGGTGACGAAGGAAACGCGGGACAATTCGCGAAGATGGTCAGCCATCGACGCATCCGCGCTCAAACCCAGCTCCACCGCGACGATTCCGTCCATGTCAAGCAACCGGCTCATCCGATCGGTGGCGCTCCCGTAAACGCTCTTGAAGGGAGTAAACACGTGGGCGGGGATGAGCAATCCCCCCTCCTCCGCCACCCGTTCCTGCAGTTCCCGGACCGGCCGGTGCAGCCGCTGGGTGCTCAACCGCACATTTTTCATGTGGCGGGATAACCAGCCGGTAAACCGCCGGATCGACGCGAAGGTCGGAAAATAGGCCAGCAGGTGCGCCGGCCCCATCCCGTCTTCCTTCACCTCGATCTCCGTTCCCAGGATCGCCGTGGTTCCGCCGTAGATGATCCCTCCTTCGGGATCTTCCCGGTAGATCCCCCGCTCCAAACCGCGGGCGATCTCCTCCTGAACCGGCGGAGAATGGGCGTCGATGATGCCGATCATGTCCAGCCCCTTGCGGTGGGCCGCCTCACGAACGATCTCGTGAAAGGTCAGATTGCGGGCGGCGCTGATCTTGACCGGCAACCCGCTCTCCGTCCGGCCGATGTGGATGTGGAGGTCCGCAAACACGCGCCTAAAGCTCATCGCCCGCCCAACACCCGGTTATGCCAGATGTAAACGGCGGCGACCGTTTTGGCGTCGCATATCAGCCCTTCCTTCATCTTCCCATACGCCTCCTCCAGGGTCAGTTCCTCCACCTCCACGAATTCGTCCGTATCCGGCCGCATCTCCCCCTTCGTCAAGCCCCGGGCTTCAAACAGATGAACCTTTTCATCGGCGAAACCGGGGGATGTATAAAAGGACACGATGGGGTGCATCTCCTCCGCCCGGTATCCCGTTTCCTCCTCCAGCTCCCGGAATGCGCACGCCTTCGGATCTTCCCCGGGCTCCAACTTACCCGCCGGGATCTCCAAGGTGGTTTTCTCCAGCGGATTCCGGTATTGACGCACCAGGATCAACTTCTCTTCCCCGGTGAAAGCCAGCACCGCTACCGCACCGGGATGTCTCACAATCTCCCGGGTGGAGGTCCTCCCGTCGGGCAGCTCCACCTCGTCCAATTGAACGCGAATCAATTTCCCGTCAAAAATTGTCCGGCTGCGAATCGTCTTCTCTTCCAGACCGCTCAAAAAGGTTCACTCCCTAGTTCGTGCTTTCAGCAAAAAAATGAGTTTCCGCTGTTTTTCAATTATACACCACCGGGAAGATAGATGCTGGGACGGACCGGACCGATCGGCGAAAATCCCTTCCGTCGGATCGTCCAATGTAAGGAAAAGGGGGACAAAGCGGAACAATGTCGTGCATTCCCTGAAAGCCCGAAGATGTGTCGCGGGCAGGTGGTTTGCGGACGGAGCCGGCCGCAGCGGATACCGATCCATATCCACGACCCGCGGGAAAAAGGAGTGAAAGCCCGGTGGATCGGCGGCGACGGAGCCCGTGACCCTGTCGATCCCTTTTGAGGAAAAAAACGGACAATCCGCTCGGCGCCGCACACTGCATCTGCACAACCCACCGACGACCCGGCTCACTCCGGGCGTACATGGCAACGGGGTAAGCCGCGTGATCGGCGTCCGCCTTGTCCGTCAAGGAAGGGGTCCTTCCCCGGCATTTGCCCGTGGAAAGGATGCGGGAAAAACCCCGTGACGGTACATCCTGTAGATTGCGATTCGCGCGCCAAACCCCGTTAAACCATTTCCGACAAAGGAGGATCACCCATGGCCAGCCCCCAGAGCGAAGCGATCAGGCAGATGCTTCGGGAACAGAAAGAGGCGCCGAAAAAAGAGGCGCTCTCGATCGAAGAACAGCGGAGACAGCTGGATTATCTGGGCAGTTTTTCTCCCGTCGAATCCGATGTAACCGTCGAGAAAACCCGGATCGCGGGAGTCCGCGGAGAATGGATCTCCGCCCCCAATGCCCGAAAGGACCGGGTCCTGTTTTATCTCCACGGAGGAGCCTACTGCCTCGGCAGCTGCGATTCCCACCGCGGCCTCGCATCCCGTTTGGCTCGCGCCTGTGAGAGCCGGGCTCTGGTGATCGAGTACCGGCTGGCGCCGGAGCATCCCTTTCCGGCCGCACTGGAAGACTCGACGGCCGTGTACCGGGAACTGATCCGATCCGGTGTCCGTCCCGAAAACATGGTGATCGGCGGCGATTCGTCGGGAGGCGGCCTCACGATGGCCACCCTGCTCGCCCTGCGGGATGAGGGGGATCCCCTGCCGGCCGCAGCGGTGCTGATCTCCCCCTGGACCGACCTGGAGGGAACGGGGGAATCGATGAAAGCGCGGGCCGATGTGGACCCCTGGCTGGACCCGGAGAAAAGCCAGCAGGTGG
The DNA here is from genome assembly GCF_003001905.1 of Planifilum fimeticola. Taxonomy (NCBI): domain Bacteria; kingdom Bacillati; phylum Bacillota; class Bacilli; order Caryophanales; family Thermoactinomycetaceae; genus Planifilum; species Planifilum fimeticola. Next base: position 24,446 of record NZ_PVNE01000018.1, on the reverse strand, counting down.
CAAAGCTATACCTTCGGGATCTCGACCCCCGACATCCCCTCGTCTCCCCGATCTACGCCGACCTCCGCGGCCTGCCGCCGATGCTGGTTCACGTGGGAAACGACGAATGCCTGCTGGACGACTCGGTCCGACTCGTGGAGCGGGCAAAGGGAGCCGGGGTGGAGACGGAATTCAAAATCTGGGACGAAATGTGGCACGTCTTTCACGGTTTTCCCATCCCCGAGGCCCGGCAGGCCATCGAAGAAATCGGCGCCTTCGTCCGGGCCCGCCTCCCTTGATCCGTCGTCCGATCCATATTTGTGAAATCGGGGCCATAGGGCCCCGATTTCACATATTTCACCCTGCAAACCTCTCGAGACCCTGCCCACTCCCTTTCCCGCCTCTCCTTCTCTTCCCTTCACTCCACCCGAAGTGCGAATCATCTTTTCCAAACGGGATCATAATGATGAAGAAAAACGGTTCGGGAGGACCTTTCCATGAAAATGGAGATGGGAAACGGTCGGTTGCGGATCGTGGGAAAGGCGTGGCAGGTACGGGCTCGTCTGCGGCAGCTGGCTAGCCATTCCTTGACCTTAAGCGAGCTATTGAATCGTTGGGAGCGAGGCCGTCGCTGAGATCCCGCCACAAGCGCCAGGCGGTTTCCGCCGCACCGGAAACCGCCGTGAAGAAGAGGGGATCCTCTCCTAGGGTGCGGCCCATGGAGCGGACCGTGAGGGGATAGGCGGCCAACCTTTCGACCACCTGTTCGGGGGACAAACGGAAGGGAATCCAGTGATGGTCCGCCTCCGCCGCCCGATGCAGCTCCGACAGGTCCTGATCCGCGGGATGGGGTACGACGGCGGGGGCGAGCGCGACGGAGGTGAGGACGGTCCGGGTGTGATGACTCAGCCCCCGGTGTCGGGGGCGGGAATCTGTTTTCTGCAGGCGGGGAATGGCAACGGGAAGGCCGCCCAGGGAGTGAACGGCATTGATCGCCTGTCCCTGTTCCACCCCGGTGAAACCGTAGGCCGTTCCCGTTCCGACGATTCCGGGACCCATGGAGACGAAGACGAGATCCGCCTTCAGGGCGTGAACCGCCAAGAGCAGTCCGGAATAGAGATTGACCGCCTCCATCGTCCCGCCGAAAGCGTGACCGGCGGTGACGGTGCCATTTAGCCACCCCAGTTCCATCAATGTTTGGACATGCCTGCTGAGGGCGATCGGCAGCGCCCCCCCATCGGTCATCACATAAACAATCCGCGGATCAATCCCCTCCTTCCCCGCCAGATACCGCCAGGTGGATACCGCAATCGGCAGCATGCTGTGCAGTTCGCCGATCAGGACCGGCGTTCCCTCCAAACTTCGGCACTCCCGAAGGGTCACATGGTGGGGACTTCCCTGCTCCTCCCCGGTGCGGAGGGCGATCTGCCACGGGGTGTAGCGCATTTTCATGATGTGGCCCCGGATGGGGGCGGACCGGGGCGGACGGTTCACCCAGCCCACAAAGTAATTTCCGCCGGTTCCCAGGGAGAGCCGAACCGCCGTCGCATTGAGCCACACTTCGTCGCCGGCCTCCACCCGCCCCAACAGCGACGGATAGTGAACGGCCGTCCCCGACTCCCCGCTCTTCACCAGCCTCACTTTGATCCGCTGGATTCCCTCCCCCTCCTCCAGCACCTCTTCAACCCGTCCCGGTTCCCATCGGATCATCCCTTCACCCCCTGAAGGCAGAAAAGCTCGGGGAAAGAGTATGCAGGGAAGGAGAAAAATATGCATCCGACCGGTCTCAAACGGGCACATTGAAGGGGAGCACGGCATAGCCGGCTCCCCTTTCATCGCCGCCGCGGAGGCGGCAAGCCTCCCGATTCCCTTATCCCTCCCGGGACTCCTCGACGAGGGCAACCACCAGCTCCGCCGCCTTTTCCAGTTCGGACAGCGGCATTCGCTCCTTGGTGGTGTGGATTTCTTCGTAACCGATGCCCAGATTGACCGTCGGAACGCCGTAGCCGTTGAAGATGTTGGCGTCGCTCCCGCCGCCGCTGGCCAGAATGCGCGGTTCCCGGCCCACCCGCTTGACGGCCGCCGACGCCTTTTGCACCACGGGATCCGCTTCACCGTGCTTGAAGGCCGGATACATCTTGTCGATCTGGATGTCCGCTCGGGCACCTGCCTCCTCCGCGGCCTCACGGAAAGCTTGAACCATCTTTTCCACTTGGCGTTCCAATTTCTCCTCGTCCCGGCTGCGGGCTTCGGCGACAATCTCCACCCGTTCCGGAACGATATTCATCGCCGTTCCGCCCTGGAACCGGCCGATGTTTGCCGTCGTCTCATGGTCGATGCGACCGAGGGGCATCTTGGCGATCGCCCGGCTGGCCACCTGAATGGCACTGATCCCGTCCTCGGGATTGACGCCGGCATGGGCGGCTTTCCCGAGAATGGTGACGGTGAGCTTCACCTGGGAAGGAGCGGAGGTGATGATTTCGCCGACAGGACCGTTGGAATCCAGGGCAAACCCAAAGTCGGCGCGCAACAGGTCCCTCTCCAAATGGCGCGCTCCGACAAGTCCCGATTCTTCCCCGGCGGTGATGACCAGCTGGATCGTTCCGTGGGGGATGCTCCTCTCCTTCAGAACGCGGATTCCCTCCAGCAGAGCGGCCAGTCCCGCCTTGTCATCGCTCCCCAGCACCGTTGTTCCGTCCGACATCACGTAACCGTCCTCGACGCGGGGCTTTACCCCCTTCCCCGGCGCGACGGTGTCCATGTGGCAGGTGAAGTAAATGACGGGGGCCTTCTCCACGTTTCCCACGAGGGTGGCCACCAGGTTGCCCGCCCCGTGTCCGGTGGCGGCCGCCGAACCGTCCTCGGTCACCTCCAGTCCGAGGGCAGTCAGCTTCTCCTTCAACAGGTCGCAAATCGCCCGTTCATCCCCCGTCTCGCTATCTGTCTGCACCAACTCCAGAAACTCTGCCAACAAACGATCCCGGTTGATCAATGTCTCTTTCCTCCCGTGATATGGTGTGCGATTCCCCCGCGGCCCTTCGGCCGCGATCCCCCCTCGACGGCGGGAAGGGGGAATCCGGCTCCCGCCTCCAGGGATCGCGGACGAAGCCGAAGCAGTTCAGCCGATCATCCCCGGCTTTGTCCGTCCATCCGTCCCGGCCTTGATCCCGCTCCGGACACAGCTGCAACTTCCTTCCCTCTTCCCTCCACGGGGACCGGTCCCGCCGGCCGCGGATAAACGTCACCGAACAGGCCCCATGCAGGTAGATCCGGCAGGCGGCCGCGCCGGGGCCGGAGACTCCGCCGCGCCCCCGACCGAAGGGGGCGGCCCCGATCCGACGAATCGCAATGGGAAACGGATGTTTCTTCCCCAAAATTTCCGCCCCCCTTACAACGGAATGTTCCCGTGTTTCTTCGGCGGGCGGCTTTCCCGCTTCGTCCGCAGCATTTCCAGGCCTTCCTTCAGTTTCTTCCGGGTTTCCCGGGGATCGATCACATCGTCCACCATCCCCCGGGAAGCGGCCACGTAAGGGTTGGCAAACTGGCGGCGATACTCCTCGATCTTCTCCCGCCGGGTGCGCTCCGGATCATCGCTGGCCGCGATTTCCTTGCTGAAGATGATGTTGGCCGCCCCTTCCGGTCCCATCACCGCCACCTCGGCGCTCGGCCAGGCGAATACCAGATCGGCTCCGATCGCCTTGCTGTTGAGGGCCACATAGGCGCCGCCGTACGCCTTCCGGGTGATCACCGTAATCTTGGGAACGGTCGCCTCGGAGTAGGCGTAGAGGATTTTCGCCCCATGTCGGATAATGCCCCGGTGCTCCTGGTTCACCCCCGGGAAAAAGCCGGTCACATCCACAAAGGTGATGATCGGAATATTGAAGCAATCGCAGAAGCGGACAAAGCGGCTCAATTTGTCCGAGGAATCGATGTCCAGTCCCCCGGCCATCACCTTCGGCTGGTTGGCCACGATTCCGACGCTGTACCCGTCGATTCGTCCGAAGCCGACGACAATGTTGCGGGCGAAGCGTTCATGCACCTCGAAGAAGCTGTCCTCGTCCAGGACCCGGTTGATCACCTCCCGGACATCGTACACCTTGGTCCCCTCCACCGGGACGACCTCGGCCAGCTCCTCGTTCCATCCGTCGTCCTCCTTGGCGTAGACCCGCGGAGGATCCTCCATGTTGTTCTGGGGCAGGTAGCTTAACAGCCTGCGCACCTGATCCAGCGCTTCCGGTTCCGACGGCGCGATGAAATGGGCATTTCCGCTCACCGACGAGTGGATGCGGGCGCCGCCCAGATCCTCAGAGGAGATCTTTTCCCCGGTGACGGTTTCGATTACCTTGGGACCGGTGATGAACATCTGGCTGGTCTTTTCCACCATGAAAACGAAGTCGGTGATCGCCGGTGAATAGACGGCTCCGCCGGCACAGGGGCCCATGATGACCGAAAGCTGCGGAATCACGCCCGAATAGATCGAGTTGCGATAAAAGACATGGCCGTATCCGTCCAGAGAGACGACGCCCTCCTGAATCCTCGCCCCGCCCGAATCATTCAGCCCAATGACGGGAGCCCCGTTCTTGGCCGCCAAATCCATGATCCGGGCGATCTTTAGGGCGTGCATCTCCCCGAGAGCGCCGCCGAAAACCGTAAAATCCTGGGCAAAAACATAAACCGGTCGACCGTGAATCTTCCCATAGCCGGTCAATACCCCTTCCCCGGGGGCTTCCACCTTGTCCATCCCGAAATGGGTGGCCCGGTGCTCCACAAAGGGGTTCAGCTCGACAAAGGTCCCCTCGTCCAGAAGCAGATCCACCCGCTCCCGGGCGGTCAGTTTTCCCCGTTCATGCTGGGCGCGGATCTTTTCTTCCCCGCCGCCCATCTCCACTTTCCGGCGTCTTTCAGCCAATTCGTCAATTTTGCGGTACATGGCTTCCCTCCGTCTGCTGCAAAACTATGATTCCGTTTTGTCCGGCTCGCACAATTCGTACAGCACGCCGCCCGTCGCCTTGGGATGCAAAAAGGCGATGCGGGTCCCGTGCGCTCCCTGTTTCGGACGTTCGTGAATCAGACGGACGCCCTTCTCCGAAAGCAATTTCAGCTGCTGTTCGATTCCGTCCACTTCCAGGGCGATGTGGTGAATGCCCTCACCCCTCTTTTCCAGGAAAGAGGCGATGGGGCTGTCCGGACCGAGGGGCTCCAACAGCTCGATCCGCGTTTCGCCGATCCGGAGAAATGCCACCTTCACCCCTTCGCTCGAAACCGTCTCCACCCCCTCCAGGGAAAGCCCCAGCACCTCCGTGTAGAGGGGCAGGGCCGCCTCGAGATTCCTCACCGCAACTCCGATGTGGCTGATCTTTTTGGGATCAACGGTCCGTCTCATCGGCTGCGCTTCCTTTCTTCCAAGGCTTTGCGAATAAAATCCGCCGTCTCCTTGGTCGGGGTTCCCGGGGTGAACACCCTGGCGATTCCGTGTTTCTCCAGAAAGGGAATATCCGATCGGGGAATCGTTCCACCGCCGATCACCAGGATGTCCTCGGCTCCCTTTTCCCGGAGGAGGCGGGTCACCTCGGGAAAAAGTTCGTTGTGGGCGCCGGACAGGCAGGACAGCCCGATCACATCCACATCCTCCTGGATGGCCGTGTTCACGATCTGTGCCGGAGACTGGCGCAGCCCCGTATAGATCACTTCCATCCCCTCATCCCGCAAAGCTTGGGCGATGATCAGGGCTCCCCGATCATGGCCGTCCAACCCCGGTTTGGCCACCAGCACACGAATGGGTCGATTCATTCCTCGTCACCTCGATATCTCATCTCGCCCGGCCGTCTCGGCCGGGGAAGCGGCGTCTTTTCGCGCAATCTGGAAAACGGAACAACGAACGATTATACCGGTTGGTATTCGCCAAACACCTCGCGCAGGGCATGGCAGATTTCCCCCACGGTGGCATAGGCGCGGACGGCGTCGAGGATGTACGGCATCAGGTTGTCCGTTCCCTCCGCCGCCCGCTTCAGGGCAGTCAGGCACTCCTCCACTTTACCGGCATTTCGGCGGCTGCGCAGATCCTTGAGCCGTTCGATCTGCCTCCTGGCAAGGGACGGATCCACCCGGAGCAGCTGGGGTTCGGGCTCCTCTTCCAAACGGAAGCGATTCACGCCGACCACCACCTCTTCCCCCGATTCGATTCGGCGCTGGGTTTCCAGCGCGGAGCGGTGAATCTCCCGCTGCATGAACCCCTGTTCCACCGCGGCGACGGCGCCCCCCAGCTCGTCGATCTTTTCGATGTACTTCATCGCTTCCTCCTCAATCGCGTCCGTGAGGGCTTCCACGTAGAAGGAACCGCCCAGGGGATCCACGGTATCCGCGACACCGGTCTCATAGGCGATGATCTGCTGGGTGCGCAGGGCGATGCGCGCCGATTCTTCCGTCGGAAGGGCCAAGGCTTCATCCCGGGCATTGGTGTGCAGGCTCTGGGTTCCCCCCAGCACCGCGGCCAGGGCCTGCAGGGCGACCCGGACGATGTTGTTGTCCGGCTGTTGGGCGGTCAGCGTGGACCCCCCCGTCTGAGTGTGGAAGCGGAGCTGGAGCGAACGCGGATTTTGGGCACCGAACCGCTCCTTCATGATCCGCGCCCACATGCGCCGGGCGGCCCGAAACTTGGCGATCTCTTCGAAGAAGTGGTTGTGGGCGTTGAAGAAGAAGGAGAGTCGCGGCGCGAACTCGTCCACATCCAGTCCCTTGTCCAGGGCCGCCTTCACATAGGCGATCCCGTTGGCCAGGGTGAAGGCCACCTCCTGAACCGCCGTCGAGCCCGCTTCGCGGATGTGGTACCCGCTGATGCTGATCGTGTTCCACAAGGGAACCTGCTTGGCGCAGAAGGCGAAAATGTCTGTGATCAGGCGCATTGAGGGCTTCGGGGGAAAGATATAGGTTCCCCGGGCGATGTATTCCTTCAGGATGTCGTTCTGGATCGTCCCCCGGAGTTTTTCCGGCGGAATCCCCTGCTTCTCGGCAACCGCGATATACATCGAAAGAAGCACCGACGCCGGCGCGTTGATGGTCATCGAGGTGCTGACCCGGTCCAGGGGGATCCCTTCAAACAATCGCTCCATATCTTCCAACGAATCGATGGCCACGCCCACTTTGCCCACTTCCCCCGCCGCCATCGGATCGTCGGAATCGTATCCGATCTGAGTCGGAAGGTCAAAGGCGACGGACAGGCCGGTCTGTCCCTGTTCCAACAAATAGCGAAAACGGCGGTTGGTCTCCTCCGCCGAACCGTACCCGGCGTACTGACGCATCGTCCAGTGCCTTCCGCGGTACATCGTCGGCCGAATCCCCCGCGTATAGGGGTATTTTCCGGGAAATCCGATTTTATCGATCAATTGCTTTTCATCCATGAGCCGCGTATACAGGCGCTCAACCTCTATTCCGGAAAGGGTGGTGAACCGTTCCTTTCGCTCCGGAAATTTGGTGAGGAGCTCCTCGGTCTTTTCCAGCCACTCCTGATACAGCCGCTCAAACTCTTTTTCCGCCACCCTCTCTTTCCCCCTTGATGCCAAATATCTGCTTTATTGCACGCTCACTCTTTTTATGATATCAAAAAAACCGTCTTCCTAGGAGATCGGTGAAAGGGGTTTCACGGGTCCGATTCCGGACGATCCCCATCATCGTTTTCGCTCGCGGCATTTCGCCTCGTCCGAAAACTTGCCTTTGCCCGGAAAAACGTCACACAAGGTTTACCGCTTTATCATGGACATCCGGGATGAAGTTGGATACAATAACACAGTGAGGTGAATCGCCCAGTGAAACCCTTGTGGATCAAACTGGTCATCTACGCCCTCATCTTCACGCTGGTAGTAACCACCGTGTTGGCCGGGGCCGGACTCTTTTTCTGATACCGGGGTCCTTCGAGGGATCCGTTTTCTCAACAAAACATCTGACACAAAGCGGGTGATTCGTTCAATGTACATGGTGATCATCCTGGTGTTGATGAGTATCCTGGCTGTGATCGGAACCCTCCACAACAAAAAGACGGGAAACCGCTTCGGGTTTTTCGTCGGAGGGCTGTTCACCCTCGCGCTGATCGGTGTCACCGGATTGGCGCTGTACGATGCTTTCGTCGGTCTGCAGTAATCCCCATCGAAAAGGCCTCCCGCTCCGCCGGGAGCCTTTTTGATTAGGGAAACACCCGGGAGCTCATACCGATGGGAAAAATCCGCGGAAAGGAGACCCCCGGGATGTCTCCTTGGCCGAAAAATTCTTCACGTTCGTGCTGACGGCGGCCGTCATCCGCATGCCATCGTGCAGCCGACCCCGATCGGGTCGCGATCGTCGTCTTCGGCACCGCGGCGCCGAACGGCCGATCTCCGTGGAGATCGGGCCACCGTAACCCCCCTTACCTTCTTCACCTTTTTTAGCCGCTCTTCCCCCCAAAACGACCCTCCATCCCGTGGGCAACCGTCTGCTTCCGGGAAATTCCACCGCCCTGATCAAACACGGCAAGGTCTTCGAAGACCACTAAAGATCTTTCCCCGCTGCTGCTTGCCATCTTCGCGCGCCCGCGGATACCCCGACGTGACAAACATCGATTACGCCGTTTTGGAACCGATCCGGCCATCAGCATCATTCCCTAGCCGGAAGCGACCCCCCCCCTCCGCCCCGGACCTCGGACTTTCTCCGCCCTATGAAGGATTGCCCGCCTCCGTGGTGATCGACGGACGCATTCAGCGGGACAACCCGGAATGATTCCATCGGGACGCGAAGTGGGACGAAAAGCAGCTGGAAGCACACGGCATTCGCGACTGAAAAGGAAGATCTACGCCTTCGCCAAGAAAGATCGGAAGAGCTGACCGGCAACCTGCGGGACTCCGCCCCCGGGAAGAGGGGAAACCAACAAAGGCCGGGGATCCCGGAAAAAGGAACCCCTCACTTCGCGCGAGTCACGGGCAAAGACGAAGACATAGGGGGACGCGAAGCGCCTTTCAAAATCGCTCCCCCCCTCCTTTTCCACCACTTGTATTTCAACCACGGAGGAAAGGAATGAGAGGATGAAGAAAATCATGATCGTCGGCTCCGCCGGTTCCGGCAAGACCACCCTCGCCCGCCGCCTGGGCCGGATGTTGGACATCGAAGTGATCCATCTCGATGCCCACTACTGGAAACCGGGATGGATCGAACCGTCGGAGGCGGAATGGCTCCGCCGGGTGGAAAAAATCATTCGTCGGGACGCCTGGATCATGGACGGAAATTACACCAAAACCATCGACATCCGCCTTGCGGAGGCGGATACGGTGATTTTCCTCGATTTCCCCCGCCTCCTCTGCCTGTGGCGGGTGATCAAGCGGTGGTGGCGGAACCGGGGGCGCTCCCGGCCGGACGTGCCTCCCGGTTGTCCCGAGAAGATCGACCTTCCCTTCTTGCGGTGGATCTGGCAATTTCCCCGGATCCGGAGGCCCCTGATCCAAGAAAAACTGAAGCATGCGCGCGGCAAACGGATCATCGTGCTGAAAGGCCCTCGGGAGGTTTCCCGCTATTTGCGGGATTTGGAAAATCGGTCAGCCGGTTGACGGGCATAACCGGCTCCGGCGATTCGCCGCACGCCGCCCGGCGAGCGCCTATGAGGGTCGGGACATACAAACACAAAAAGGAGGAATTTCCTGTGCGCGTCGCCTTTATCGCCGACATCCACGGAAACGGAGTGGCGCTGGATGCCGTCCTTGAAGACATCGAGAAGCGAAAGGTCGACCGGATCGCGGTGCTGGGCGACATCGCCTTCCGCGGACCCGAACCGAAGCGGGTGCAGGAGCGGGTTCGCAGCCTGCCGGCCGATGTGATCAAGGGAAATGCCGACGAGTGGACGGCGCGGGGGGTGCGGCCCGGGGAGGTGCCGGAGGCGGCAAGGGCGATGATGAACCGGGAGCGCGAGTGGACGGCCGCGCGGCTGGACGAAGAAGATTTCCAATACCTGCGCGACCTTCCCGAAAGCCTTGAACTGGAGCTTTCGGAGACCATTCGGGTCCACGCCTTTCACGCCACGCCGGAAAACCTGTTCGACGTGGTCCTTCCGGAAACGGATGATGCGGCGATGAAAGCGCGGATGATGCGCCGCGGCGACGTCCGGCTGTTTGTCTGCGCCCACATCCATCTCCCCTATGTCCGCTTTATCGAGGGCCGCTGCATCGTCAACACCGGCAGCGTCGGACTTCCCTTCGACGGGCTGCCGCAGGCCTCCTACGCCCTTGTTGAAGCGGACGAGGACCGCTTCCGCGTTAGCATCGAACGGGTCCCCTACGATGTGGAAAAGGTGGTGAAGCAGTTCCGGAATTGCGACTACCCCAACCGCGATCTCCTCATCCGCGTCGTTCGGAATGCGACAAGCCCCGGAAGGTGAATCACCGGCCGCCCAACCTCCTCTCCGCAGGAATGCGGAGGGGATTTTTTTTGCGGCCCAGTCCGGGGGATTCAACACGGAAATCCGCCCATTCGCGGTTTCGTTTCAGATGTCATGTCGCAGCAGAGAACAGTTTTCGAAAGAGAAGCGGAACCGTCTTCCCCCCGCCGGTTCGGTCAGAAATCTCCTTTTGCGGAGATCCGACCGTATTCATATCCCGGCGCCCACACACCGCCCCTCTACGATGAGCGCGCCCCTTCCACCGCTTCCCAGCCGAACACCCGACTGATGCCCTCCACCACCCGGTCCATCACCTCGCCCATGGGCACTTTTCGTCCCAACAGGCGTTCCATCGAGGTGACGCCGTATTCCCGGATTCCGCAGGGAACGATGAGATCGAAATAGGTCAGATCGGAACAGACGTTCAGGGCGAAACCGTGACTGGTGATATATCCCTTTCTCCTCCGGCCGCGATTGAACTTGACCCCGATGGCGGCCACCTTTTCGTCCCCGACCCAAACGCCGGTGTAGGGCGGTTTCCGCTCTCCCTCGATCCCGAGGCGGCGGAGAGCGATGATCAGGGATTCCTCCAGATCGCGCAAATAGCGGTGTGCGTCGTTTCCCTGCTCTCCCAGGTGAAAGAGCGGATAGCCCACCAGCTGACCCGGACCGTGATAGGTGACATCCCCGCCGCGATCGATCTCCACCACATCGATCCCCCGCCGGGCATACTCTTCGGAGGAAAGCAGCAGATGTTCCGCATGGCTGCCCCTCCCCAGGGTGATCGTGTGGGGATGCTCCAGCAGCAGGAGCTGATTGGAAGCATCCCCTTCGTCGATCTGCCGCACTCTCTCTTTTTGCATGTCCCACGCCTTTCGGTACGGGACCCGCCCGAGTCGATACACTTCAAACACCTTTCATCCCCCCAAGAGAAAAGCCCCGGGATTGCAATAACTCCCCTCCCGGAGCAGGAGCCGGGTGACGGCCCGCTTTCAGCCATCATACCGGCTCAAAATCCGTCTATATCTGCGTATCCGGGCCGTAGGATTCCACGCGCTCCTTCACGCGCTGAAGGAAGCGGCCCGCCATCAATCCGTCGAGAATCCGATGATCCAGAGACAGGCAGAGATTGACCATATCCCGGATGGCGATCATCGAGTCCTTGATCACCGGTCGTTTCACGATCGACTCCACCGAAAGAATCGCCGCCTGCGGATAATTGATGATCGGCTGGGACATGATCGACCCGAAGGAGCCGGTGTTATTGACGGTAAAGGTTCCCCCCTGCATATCCTCGAGGGACAGCTTGCCCGCCCGGGTTTTCTCAGCCAGCCGGTGGACCGCTTTTGCCAGACCGGCGATGCTCTTCTCGTCCGCGTCATGGATGACCGGCACATAGAGGGCGTCGTCCGTGGCGACGGCGATGGAGATGTTGATCCTCTTTTTGAGGATGATCCGATCGCCCGCCCAGACGGAATTGAGGTAGGGGAATTCCTTGAGGGAATCCACCACCGCCTTGATGAAAAAGGGCAGATAGGTAAGGGAGATCCCTTCCCGCTCCTTGAACTCTTTTTTCAGCCGTTCGCGCAGTTGAACCAATCCCGTGACGTCCGCCTCCACCATCGTCCAGGCGTGTGGAGCTTCGTGCTTGCTGGTGACCATCCGCTGGGCGATGGTGCGGCGCACGCTGGACACGGGAATCTCCTGATCCCCCTCTTCCAGAGGAACGGGGACTCCTTCCTTCGCCGGAGTTTCGGCGACGGGAATCCGAACCTCCGGAGCCGACGGTTTCTTGGCCGGCGCGGCGGGTTGTTTCTCGCCCCGATCCGCCGGGGTGGAGGGGGAAGGAACCCCTTTACCGCCGCCTTCGATATATCGGAGGACATCCTTCCGGGTGATCCGTCCCCCTTTGCCCGTCCCCTCGATTTTCTCCAAATCGATCCCGTGTTCCTGGGCAAGGCGGAGCACCGCCGGCGAATACCGCCTCTTCATCGATTGATCCTCTTGCCCGGAAGAGGCGGCGGAGGAAGCGGCGGAATCCTTCCCCTGATCCGCAGGTTTCGCGGAAGGCGTACCGCCTTCCTCCTCAATCCGGCAGATCAGTTGGCCCACTTCGACGGTCGCTCCTTCCTCGGCGACGATCTCCAGCAGCGTTCCGCTGATCGTGGCCGGCACTTCGGCGTTCACCTTATCGGTGGCCACTTCACACAAGGGTTCATATTTGGCGATCCGGTCACCCGGTTTTTTCAACCAACGGGTAATGGTTCCCTCCGTCACACTCTCTCCCAATTGGGGCATGGTTACATCGGTGGCCATATTCTACCTCCTTTTTCCGGGAGCGGGGCCGCACCCCGTCGCTTTTAAAGGGCGTGCCGAGCATCAAAACTCAGCCAGCTCGCGAATGGCCGCGGCCACCTTCTCCGGACTGAGCATGTACTCCTTTTCCAACGGCGGACTGTAGGGCATCGCAGGCACATCCGGTCCGCAGAGGCGCCGAACGGGGGCATCCAGTTCGAAGAAGGCCTCTTCGGTGATGATGGCGGAAACTTCCCCGCCGATACCTCCCGTCTTGTTGTCTTCATGGATGATCAGGACTTTTCCGGTCTTGGCCGCCGCCTCCAGAATCGCTTCCTTGTCCAGCGGTCGAAGGGTCCGGAGGTCCAGCACGTGCACGCTGATTCCCTCTTTCTCCAGCTCCTCCGCAGCCTTCAGGGCAAAATGCAGGGTGAGGCCGTAGGAGATGACCGTGACGTCCGTACCTTCCCGTTTCACATCCGCCTTGCCGATGGGAATCGTATAATCCTCCTCCGGCACTTCTCCCTTGATCAGCCGGTAACAGCGCTTGTGTTCGAAAAAGAGGACCGGATCCTCATCTCGAATGGCCGCTTTCAACAGACCCTTCACGTCATAGGGCGTGGAGGGCGTGACGATCTTCAACCCCGGCACGCTCATGAACAGGGACTCGACGCTCTGGGAGTGGTACAGGGCGCCGTGAACGCCGCCGCCGTAGGGCGCGCGAATGACGAGAGGACAATGCCAGTCGTTGTTGGACCGGTAGCGCAGCCGAGCCGCTTCGCTGACGATCTGGTTCACCGCCGGCATGATGAAGTCGGCAAATTGAATCTCCGCCACCGGGCGAAGTCCGTAGGCTGCGGCGCCGATGGATACACCGACGATGGCCGATTCGGTCAACGGGGTGTCCAATACCCGATCCTCGCCGAATTCCTCGATCAGACCGTTGGTGGCGCGAAACACTCCGCCCCGCACCCCCACGTCCTCACCGAGGACAAACACCCGCCGATCGCGACGCATTTCTTCGCGAAGGGCCTGTGTCACCGCATCGATGTAGGAAATCACGGGCATCTTTCTCTCCTCCTATTCCGCATATACATGCTTGTACAGATCTTCCGGCTCGGGATACGGGGCGGCTTCGGCGTATTCCGTCGCTTCGTCCACTTCCCGGACGATGCGCTCGTTCAGTTCCCTTTCCTTCTCTTCCGTCAGGATCCCCGCATCCGCCAGATAATTTCTGAACAGGAGGAGCGAATCGTTCTTCCGCGCCTCCTCCACTTCCTCCCTGCTGCGGTAGCTGCGGTCATCGTCATCGCTGGAATGCGGCACCAGCCGATAGGAAACCGCCTCGATCAGGGTCGGCCCTTCGCCCCTGCGGGCCCTTTCCACCGCCTCTTTTACCGTCTCGTACACCTTCAGGGGGTCGTTTCCGTCGACGCGGACACCCGGAAACCCGTACCCTTCAGCCCGCCTGTACACGTTCCCTCCGGCCACCTGCTTCTTGAGCGGGACCGAAATGGCGTATTTGTTGTTTTGCACCATGAAAATGACGGGCAGATTGTGAACCCCGGCAAAGTTGCAGGCCTCGTGGAAATCGCCCTGGTTGCTGGAACCTTCACCGCAGCACGTCAGGACGACCAGATCCTTTCCTTCCAGCTTCGCCGCGTATCCGATCCCCACCGCGTGGGGCAACTGGGTCGTAACCGGGCTGGAACCGGACAGGATGCGGAACCGGCTGTCTCCGAAATGTCCCGGCATCTGCCTTCCCCCGCTGTTGGGGTCCTCCGCCTTGGCAAAGGCGGAGAGCATCAGATCCTTCGCCGTCTGGCCGAAAACCAGCACCATGCCCATATCCCGGTAATAGGGACAGAGCCAATCCTTTTCCCGGTCCAGGGCGAAGGCGGCCCCCACCTGAATCGCCTCCTGCCCCTGACAGGAGATCACGAAGGGGATTTTTCCCGCCCGGTTCAAAAGCCACATCCGTTCATCGATCTTCCGCGCCAGCAGCATGTACCGGTACATGTCCAACACTTGCTCATCGCTCAAACCCAGGGAATGATGACGCGCTTCACCCATTGGGGGTCCCTCCTTTTCACTGCGCCTTGATCAACCCGCGTGGATCGCCTCTCCTTCCACCGCCAGCGCCGCCTCCCCGAAAACTTCGGACAAGGTCGGATGGGGATGGATGGTGTGGCTGATCTCCCACGGAGTGGCATCCAACAGCTTGGCCAATCCCGCCTCGGAAATCAGGTCGGTAGCGTGGGGGCCGATGATGTGGACGCCAAGCAAGTCTTCCGTCTTCTTGTCGGCAATGATTTTGATGAAACCGTCCACTTCGCCGAACACCAGGGATTTTCCCGTCGCCCGGAAGGGAAATTTGCCGATCTTCACCGAATACCCCTGTCGCTTCGCCTCCTCCTCGGTAAGGCCGATGCTTCCGATCTCGGGACGGCTGTAGGTGCAGCGAGGGATCAGCTGGGGATTGAGGGGACTCGGGTTTCTGCCGGCCATGTGCTCCACCGCCACCAATCCCTCATGGGAGGCGACATGGGCCAACTGGTACCCGCCGACCACGTCCCCGATGGCGTAAATGTGGGATTCCGCCGTCTGCATCACTTCGTTTACCCGGATAAAGCCGTTTTCCACTTTGACCGACGTGTTCTCGAGTCCGATGCCCTCCACATTGGCCTGCCGCCCGACGGATACCAGCACCCTTTCCGCGGTGAGTTCCACCGTCTCATTTCCCTTTTCCGCCTTCAGGGTGACCGCATTTCCTTCGATCCGAACGCTTTCCGGCAACACCTTGGCCTTCGTCAAAATTTTCACCTTTCGCTTTTTGAGGAGACGGGTCATCTCCCTGGAGACGTCCGGATCCTCAAAGGGCAGGATCCGATCGGCAAATTCGACCACCGTCACGTCAACGCCGAAATCATTCAGCATGGAGGCCCACTCGATTCCGATCACCCCGCCGCCGACGATGATGATCGATTTGGGCAGCTCCTCCATCCCCAGAGCATGATCGGAATTCATCACATAGCGCCCGTCCACCTCCAGCCCGGGCAGCGTGCGCGGACGGGAACCGGTTGCGATCAAGAGATATTGGGGAACGAGCATTTCCGCTTCTTCCCCGTCCTTTTTTTCCACGGAGACCGTTCCCGCCTGGGGTGAAAAAATCGAAGGTCCGAGGATGCGTCCCGTGCCCTCCACGACGGTGACTCCGTTCTTTTTGAGCAGATGCTGCACGCCCCGGTGCAGTTGTTCCACCACCTTTTCCTTGCGCTTCTGAACCCGGCTGAAATCGATGCGAACCCCTTCCGCCGTGATCCCGTAATCCTCGCCGTGCTTCATCTCGTGGTAGACTTCCGCGCTGCGGAGAAGCGATTTGCTGGGAATGCAACCCTTGTGCAGGCAGACGCCCCCCACCTTCTCCACCACGGCCACCTTCATGCCCAATTGAGCCGCCCGGATGGCGGCGACGTAACCGCCCGGTCCCGCTCCCAATACCACCAGATCGTATTGCTCAGCCATGGATTCCCTCGACTCCCTTCTCGTAATCCGCCGGCGAATACTCCCTCACATCCTCTTCTCCGCGGAGGACGCGCAGGGCGCCCTCGGCGAGGGACCTCAGCAGATCGTCCTCCGGAAGGATATGTACGGGGGCGATCCAGGAAACCCGCCGGACAATCTCTTCCGTAAACATTTTACCGCAAGCCGACCTGCCGGTGAGGACGACCGCATCCACTTTTCCTCCCAACACCGCCGCACAGCCGCCGATCTCCTTGGCCACCCGATAAGCCTTCTCCCGGCACCCCCGCTCCTCCGCTCCCCTTCGGACCCCCGCGTCCCGGGATTTGGAGGAGCCGGGATCGCCGACGGTCATGTCCATCCTTTCGCCGTCCGGATGCCGGACTCTCGCGGCATGCCCTCCCCCAGGCTCCGGAGCACCTCCTTCGTCGAATCCGCCGTTCATGTCGATCACCCATCCTCCCCGATGGGCTCCGACGGTGATTTGCCCGTCCAGACAAGCGACGACGGCGTTCATCTCCTCATATCGTTTTCCGATCCGAGCCGCGACCCTCCTCGCCGCCGCCCGTTGATGCAAGGAGTAAAATGGGCCGCACCGGCCCGTATCCGGAAATTCCGGAAGCCGTAAAACCGCTTCCATTCCGTCCATCGTCACCGGGTCCACCACAAAAGCGGGGATGTGGAGGGGGGAAGCGATCTCGTAGGCCAAAAGCCCTCCCAAATGGAACAGGTGACCATCGGCCCCGGATCGAATCTCCTCCAGCATCGCTTCCGCCACGCGGTAGGTTCCCCCGGGGAGGGGACGGGTGAAGCCGCCCGGACCGGCAACCGCGCGCAGGCGGGTCAGATTGATTCCTTCCCGGTCCAAGGCGTCAAGGACAACTTGCTTGCGGCAGAGAAACTGGTCGCGCGGCGTTTCGCCATCGATCTCTTCCGGAGGGTGGTGGAGAGTCTCGACCAATACGGCCTTTCCGCCGTCGAACACGCCCACCTTCGTCCAGGTGGGGCCGGGAAGAAGGGCCAGCACCCGGATCGGTTCCCGCACGTCCACCCCTCCGTTTCGCTTGAAAGGATCGGACGACTTCAAACCATGTTCAATACATTGCGCTCATTTCTCAAAAAGGTACTCCGGGAGCGGGTCAGGGATTCGATCCTTTCCTCCGCCATCCGGTCTGCCGCCTTATATGAAGGAATCCCGTCCCGCTTGGCGATTTCGAAGACCCGCAGGACATTGTCGTAAATGGTTTCCACCTTTTTCATCGCCCGTTCGCGATTGTAACCGAACAATTCATCGGCGACGTTGATCAGCCCGCCGGCGTTGATCACGTAATCCGGCACATAGATGATTCCCAATTCCTCGAGCCGGTCCCCATGCCGCTCTTCCTTCAGCTGATTGTTGGCCGACCCGGCCACCACCCGGCACTTGAGGCGGGGAAGGGTTTCGTCATTGATGATGGCCCCCAGGGCGCAGGGAGAAAAGATGTCGCATTCCACGTCGTAAATCTTGTCGGGGGCCACCGATTCGGCGCCGAAATCGCGCACGGCCCGCTCCACGTTTTCCCGGACGATATCCGTCACGATGAGGCGGGCGCCCTCCTCATGCAAGTGTTTGCAGAGGTGGTAGGCCACACTTCCAACGCCCTGCACCGCCACGGTCTTTCCTTCCAGGGAATCGCTGCCGAAGGCGATCTTCGCGGCCGCTTTCATCCCCCGATAGACGCCGTAAGCGGTGACGGGAGAGGGATTCCCGCTGGATCCGAACGCCGGGGAAACGCCGGTGACAAACCGGGTTTCCTGGTGGATGATATCCATGTCCTCCTCGGTGGTCCCCACATCCTCCGCCGTGATGTAACGGCCGTTCAACCCCTGAATGAAGCGTCCGAGGGCGCGGAACATCTCCTCGTTCTTGTCCTTCCGGGGATCTCCGATGATAACCGTCTTCCCTCCCCCCAGATTCAAGCCGGCGGCCGCCGCCTTGTAAGTCATGCCCCGTGCCAGCCGAAGGGCGTCAACGATCGCCTCTTCTTCCGAATCGTACTTCCACATGCGCACGCCGCCCAGAGCGGGTCCCAAGGTGGTGTCGTGAATGGCGATGATCGCCTTTAATCCGGAATTTTTGTCCTGACAAAAGATCAATTGTTCATAATCATACCGTTCCATATAATCGAACCACTTCATCTGCAACCCTCCTCAAATACTCACCAGGACAGACGCCTGATGGATGCGTCGGATTTCGAAAGCGCTTTCACCATTCCATCAATTGCCACTCTTAGTCTTGGCGAAAGAATGGGCCTCCATGCAAAAGAAGCAATTTCCGTGCCAACCCCATCCACATCCCTTCGATCTCTTATCCCTTCCCATAGGCAGCCGTCATGGCATCAAGTGAAAGGAAAGACTTTCTGCAATAAATTGCAGAAAGTCTGCGGTTTATTTCCTGCAAATTTTTGCAGGGTTCTTATCCGATTCCGTAGCGTTCCAACTTGTAATACAAATTGCGCACCGATATTCCCAGCCGGCGGGCCGTCTCCGTCTTGTTTCCGCGACAGGCCCGGTACACCCTTTCGATATACTCCCGCTCCGTCCGGGCCAACACCTCCTGCAGGCTCTCCGAATCTTCGCCGGGTTCTTCGGAGATTTCCGGACCTGACGCCCGGTTGATCGCCGAACCGTGGAGCGGAGGGAGGTGCTCCTTTTTCATCCGGCGCTCGCTGAAATTCATGTTGATCATCGCCCGGCCCAATACGTTTTCCAATTCCCGCACGTTCCCCGGCCAATCGTATTCCGTCAGCGCCCGGAGCGCCTCGTCGTCGATCTCCTCCACGTTGCGACCGTACTCCTGATTAAATTTTTTGATCAGGTGGATGGCCAAAAGGGGCAAATCCTCCTTGCGAAAGCGCAGGGGCGGAATCGAGATCGGAAGCACGTTGAGCCGATAATAAAGATCCTCGCGGAACCGCTTTTCCTGGATCGCCTTTTCCAGATGAACATTGGTGGCGGCGATCACCCGAACATCCACGGGAATCGGGCGGGTCCCCCCCACCCGGATCACTTCCTTCTCCTGCAGCACCCGAAGGAGTTTCACCTGGATGTTGGGTGCCAGCTCGCCGATCTCGTCGAGGAATATCGTTCCCCCGCTCGCCTCCTCGAAGAGTCCTTTTTTCCCGCCGGGTCGCGCCCCTGTAAAGGCGCCCTCCTCGTATCCGAACAGCTCGCTTTCCAGCAGGGATTCCGAGATGGCGGCGCAGTTGACCCTGACGAATTGATGGTACTTCCGATCGCTGTCATTGTGGATGGCGTGGGCAAACAGCTCCTTCCCCGTCCCGGATTCTCCCCGCAGCAGAACCGTCGCCCGGGTGCGGGCGGCCTGCCGGGCCTGATCGATGGCCATGCGCATTCCTTCGCTCTCGCCGATGATGTCATCGAAGGTATATTTGGCCTCCAGGGTGCGGATGATCCGGCGGGCCCGTTCCAGCTCCCGGTTGAGCCGTTTGATCTCCGACATGTCGTGAATGATGCCGACGCTCCCCTTCAGCTCCCCGTCGACAATGATCGGCGCCACATTGACCACCACGTCCTTCCGGTTGGGACCCACCTTCATCGGAACGCCCCGAACCGGTTTCCGGGTCTTCAGCACCTTCATGTGCATGCTTTCCCCCTCCGAGATGTCGGCATCGGCGGGTTTTCCGATCACCTCCTCCGGGGGAAGCCCCGTCAACCGGGTATAGGCGGGATTGATCAGGATCCCGATGCCCCTTGCGTCCACCACGGAGATCGCCTCGTCCGACGAGTCGATGATCGCCTGGAGCAGACTCTTCATCGACTCCAGATCCGTCACCTGCTTGGTCAGAGCGAGCACCTCGGTGATGTCCCGGAAAACGGCCACCACCCCGATCACGCGTCCGGTCCGGTCCTTCACCGGGACACGGTTGGTCACGATTTTGACACCGTTGGGCAGCTCCTGCTGCCGATTCAATTCGGCGCGTCCGGTTCTGAGAACCCGATCCAGTCCGGTTCCCGGAACTGCCTGGGTCACCGGTTTCCCGATCACATCCGTCGCCTTCATGCCCATCAACCGTTCGGCGGAACGGTTGAACAGGGTAATTTCCCCCTTGGAGTTTACGGCAATCATTCCGTCATGGGTGGAGTCGATAATGGTGTGCAGCTCCCCCTGGCGCATCCGCCACGCTTCAAACCATTTCTCCTTTTCCTCGATGAGCTTCACCATCACCCGGCTGACCGCCCCGCCGATCAAAAGAGGTTTTTTGCCGTTTCTCCGGGGAACCAGACCGGACAGATCCGGCTGCTCCGACAGCTGGATGATGACGTCGGGAAGCGTGCTCAGAAAGGGTTCCGGATCCGTTCCGACGGGAATCCCCCGGGTCCTCGCCTCGAGAAAGGCGGGAGCCTGGGGATCGCGGTCAATCACGCCGACCACCCTCACCCGGTCCATTTGATCCAGGGCCCGGAGCAGGGCGGCTCCTCCCCGATCTCCTCCGACAATCAGAAAACGTTCCACCCGCTTCCCCCCTTTCAATCGCGATCCGCCTCAAGTGCATCCGGTATCATCTTACCACAACGGCAGCCACATGGCGGATGTCGGGAAAATAAGGTACCATTAAGGAGAATACCGAAAAGGCGGGTGGAACCATGGTTTTTCAGCGCGTCATGGCGATTCTGATCCTTTGCATCCCCGGCGCCGTCGGAGTCTTCGGCTGGACCTGGATGCGGGATGTGTTTTTTGACTATATGGCCGGGAAAGGCTTTGATTGGCTGTCCTTCCTCGGCGGACTCACCCTTTTTCTGATCGGGTTGGCGTTTCTCGGCGGATTCATCTATCACCGGGACGCCAAACGGAACAAGATCCAGCCGAAACTGCGGAGAAAAAAGGGGTGAACACATCGCCGCATGTGGGCACATCCCCAACCCCTTGCTCATATGCTGTCGGTAAATCGCGTGAAAAGAAGGGGTTGCCATGTACTTTCCTGTCGACGGACATGCGGAAGCGATCAAACGAGCCGTCCACTCCTTTGCCCGCCGCGGCCGGACCCTGTTGGACGGCCTCGATTCGGGAAACGAAGAGGTCGAACGGATGCGGCGTCGTCTGAAGTTCCTGGAAAAGAGGAGCCTTCAAATCGGGGACCATCCCGGCCCCCTCTACGATTTGATGAAAAAAGCCTGGCACAGCCATCACCGGCTTCAAGGCATCCTGGCGGACATTCCGGCTTCCCCTGTCGCCGGCATCCTCAGCGAGGGGGAAGTGCCGGGGGAATCCTCCTGGGCGGAATCGGAAGATTCCCATGCCGACGAACAGCTCCGTTTCAATCCCGTGCCGATCGGCCGGCACACCCTGCCCCCCCTTCCTTATCCCTACAACGCCCTTGAACCCCACATCGACGAAAAGACGATGCGCCTTCACCACGACAAGCATCACAAAAGCTATGTGGACGGCCTCAACCGGGCGGAGCGGATGATGCTCCAAGCTCGGAGAACGGGTAACTTTGATCTGATCAAGCATTGGGAACGGGAAGCGGCCTTTAACGGCGCAGGCCACTACCTGCACACCCTTTTCTGGGAAACCATGAGCCCCGATGGGGGCGGAGAGCCCTCCGGCGAACTCAGAAAGCAGATCACCCGGGACTTCGGCAGTTTCCTCGCCTTCAAGCAGCATTTCTCCCAGGCGGCCGAAAAGGTGGAGGGATCCGGTTGGGCCATCCTGGTCTGGTCCCCCCGCTCCCAACGGCTGCAAATCCTGCAGGCGGAAAAACACCAAAATCTGACCCAATGGGATGTGATCCCCCTGCTTCCCCTGGATGTCTGGGAACACGCTTACTATCTGAAGTATCAGAACAACCGGAAGGCGTATATCGACGCCTGGTGGAACGTGGTCAACTGGCCGGCCGTCAACCGCCGCTATCTGAAGGCCCGCCGGTTGAGGTGGAAACCCTATTAAAAACCGTGAAATCGCGCCCCCCTGGGTGCTTTTTCATTGCGCACCTACTGCCTTCCCAATCGATCCAGATACCCTAGAAACCTGCTCCGTTCGATCCTCTTCGTGATGGAATGGCGCTCCGCGTAATAATGGCCGAGGATCAGCAGAGCGAGCACCACGAGGATGGCCCGGAAGGGAAGAAAGGTCAAAGACCAAAGGGCCAGGTGAACGCCGAGCAGGTTGGAACCGCTGTCCCCCAACATCACCTTGGCCGCCAGATCCTCCTTGAGCAGCGCGAGGGCCAACCCCCACAAAGGGACAAAGAGGAGGGACTCCGCCCGGTCGAGGGAGAAGGCCAGCAGAAGGGTCCCTCCGGCCAGATAAAACTTGAGGCATCGTCCCGGTCTGAGATCCAACAAATTGAGCCAGTTGGTCATCAGGGCGATATACAGCGCGAAGACCAACCATTCCGCAAATTCCCGGGCGAGGGCTGCGGCGCAGAGGGCGGCCACCATCCCTCCGCCCAGCGCCTTCAATCCCCCGGTGGTCAGCTGTTTCTCCCTTACCAGGGAAAGAATATGACCGCGAAACCCCTTGTGACGGGCGTCTCCCAGGGTGTCATCCAGCCATCCCAAAAACGCGACGGCACCGGTCGCAAACAGCACCGCAAAAAAAAGCGCGTCGGGAAACAAAGGGAAAAAAAACTTGGGAATGCCGACAGACACCAGGACCACAAACATGTAGAGGAGGACCATCACCCCTCCGAAGCTGGTGGGAATCACTTCGTTTCGAAAATTGGGCGCCGTCACTCCCTTGGAGGACAGGAAAGAGCCGCCGGCGGACGTCCCCCAACGGCCGACAGCCACGGAGAAAAGAGCCGCTCCCAGCACCCACAGCGCCATGGTCATACCGGTTGCCTCCAAAGGCGGAGCAAGGTGTGCAGGATGGCAACAAACTGCTTCCCCCGGTGCAAAAACCCCCGAAGATCGCGGCCGGTTTCACGGTGACTCATGGGAAGGGGAACCTCCTTGACCCGAAAGCCCGCCCGGAGCGCCTGGACGGTCAAGCCCAATTCAATGCCGAACCCGGAGGGGAAGTACGACAGGCGCGATATCACTTTGCGACTCACCGCCCTCTGTCCTGACAAGGTGGCATGGAGCGTCCTTCCGGTCAACATCCGGACGCCGGAACGGGCCAACCCCTTGACCAGCCCGAATCCTCCCTTGCGCGCAGGAGCGGGAAAGCGGGCGATGGTCATGTCCGCCTCCCCCCTTAATATCGGTTCCAGGAGCGGTCCGGACAGCTTGGCGTGCTCCTTCAGGTCGGCATCCAAAAACAGCAGGATTTCGCCCTTGGCGTGTCGGATTCCTTCGGCCAATGCGGCACCCTTGCCCCGGTGCTTCGCGAGGCGGATCACCTGATCGGCATACCTGCGGGCGATGGCAGCCGTCCGATCCCGGCTTCCATCGTCGACGACGATCAGTTCATCGCACCCGAGGCGCCTTACCGCTCGAAGGGTGCCTCCGATCCGCTCCTCTTCATTGAAGGCAGGGATAATCACGCTAACCGCCGGTTTGGACTTCATGGGCAGGCTCCTCTTTTCCGATAATGGAATTATGAAGCATTCGGATCAGCTCGAAGGCATCCAGGGGATGATCATCAATCTCCCCGGCAAAGGAATAGACGGGGATCTCCCCCGAAGGAGAGGGTTTCCGGGGTTTTTGGTTCACCACTTGGACGATGACGGGGATGGGCAGACCTTCCTGGATCCGTTTCATCACGCCGGATCTCCATTCATCGGAATCTCCCTCCAGCAACAGGATGGCGTCTGTCTCTCCCGGCATTCCGGCCAAGTCGGAGGCACGGGAAACGCTGCCCCCCGCCCAGCGGATGATTTCGGAAAGGGATTCGGCCACCTTGCGGTCCCCGCCGAGGAGGAGAATCCGCCGGCCCTCCAATTGGTCCCTGACCGCGGTTCTCAACAGCTCCCGGTTTTGTCTCCTTCCGACCATCAGCTCCGTCTGGAGCGTGCTTATGCGCTTTTCCAACTGATGTCTGCGGTCCTGCACCTCTTCGTACCGCTTTTCCAAGCGCTCCACGAGGGCCTGCTGCCGCTCGCTCAACCACTGCTGCCCCAGGGAGCCCCCCAGCAGAATGCCGATCCCCAGGGCAAAAAAAATGGCGACAATGGTGCTGAGATGATACCGGGTCGTAAGCATGGAATCACCTAGAAGCATTGTGAAATAGTCCTGTATACAAACGGCTACTTACGAAAACATCCACCTGAATTGACATGACAATCCAAAGCTGTGTTCGTTTCGGGGGGAATCG
>NZ_PVNE01000017.1 GCF_003001905.1 Planifilum fimeticola | reverse complement strand
AAACATCAAAAAAATGGCCTTGCTCCTCTCGAAGAGAGGAAAAGGCTTTGTGATCCGCCTAATTTACCAAATCTAATTTCCTTTATCTGTTTATTTCCCATAAACATGCAACCCCTGGCGCTTTTCTTGCGAAAAGAGCCAGGGGGTTTGTCATCAATCTCAGCCGACCTTTTGGTCGGCTTTTTTTGTTTTTCCTCGCTGATAGAAGGTGGGACGTGGAAGCATACTATGGGAAAACGGAAGGGGGCTTCAGGGGTGGCACCCGGAGTTGCGGCCTTCCTTTCCATCCTGGCGTTGATCACCCTGCGGGTGACGGGATGGTTTTCCCGTTTGCCGCGGGATCTGGGGCTCTCCTCGGGGAACGAACTGCTCGGATGGCTGCTCGCGGCCTCGGTGTCTTCCGTTGTGGAGATAACGGTTTCTCCCACGGTGACCCTACATGTGGGAGTCCTCTGGCTGTTCTTCGCCTTTTTGCGCTTGATGCGGGAGGTGCCGTCATCTTCCCGGTTGTCTGTGGGAACAGCCCTTCTCTTTTTCGGTTTCGCCTTTTTTATCGCCGGAGAGCTGTCGGAATTTGATCCCGCATGGGTGCTTTTTCCCCTTCAGCGGTTCTGCCTCGCTTTTTTGATCGGTCTCACCCTGTTGGTCGCGCCCCGATTGGACCTGCGGCTATCGATTTTGACGGGAGGGATGCTCACGGGCATCATCCTGTCCTCCTTAAGCCCCCTCTCTTCAACCGGAGGGATCCGCATCGGTTCCGCCGTCCACTGGGATATGCTGTGGATTTCAATGATCGCGCTGACCGCGCTCCATCACGTGCTTTCGTGGGCGGAACGGAAGTTGTTTCGATTCCGGGCAAAACTTTGACGATGTAGAAGGGAAATGAGCCATGAAGTTGGAACTCTATACCCAAGCGGTCATCGCCGGCCTGGTGGTCGGTTTTCTGGCGCGGTTACGGATGCTCCGTACCGATTATCGCCAATATCCCACGTATCCCCACGGGCAAGTGATCCATCTTTCCCTCGGGATGATTGCGGCTGCGCTGGGTTCAGTGGCGGTGCCGGCCCTGTTGGACCGCAACTACACGGCGGTCACCTTTTTGACGCTGGCGGCGCAGCAATTTCGGGAAGTCCGCAACATGGAGAGGGAAACCCTGTCGAAATTGGATCAAATGGAGCTGGTTCCCAGGGGCTCCTCCTATATCGAAGGAATCGCCATGGTGTTTGAAGGAAGGAATTATATCGTCATTTTTGCCGCCTTCGTCACATCCCTGGCGGTCATCCTGGGAGGGTGGATCAGCGGACTGCTTGCGGGTGCGGTCATGATCTGGCTCTCCGGCCGACTTCGCTCAGGAAAATACCTGGGGGAGATTGCAGATATTTCCGAAGGGGTTCTCCGCCTGGAGGGGCCCAACCTGTATGTGGATGACATTTATCTGATGAATGTGGGGCTTTTGGATGATCAGGAGCGAATCCGACGACACGGATTGGGCATCATCATCAAGCCCCGGGATAAGGACAGCCGGGTGACGATCAGCAACATCGGCCAGAGGCAGGCCATCCTTCACGATGTGTCCGCCATCATGGGTGTGTACAGGGATACAGGGGAGCCGGCTCTTGTGCCCATTTCCAAAAGGGATGTTCAAGATGGCCGTTTGGGACTCCTGATACTTCCCCAGACGCGGGATGCGCAAATGGCCATTGAAGTGATCAAGCGCGTTCCCGTTTTGGAAAGCGCCGTGAGGATGCCCACGGAAATAGGGGAAAACTAAGTGCCGGGAGGCGGTCAGGA
The DNA here is from genome assembly GCF_003001905.1 of Planifilum fimeticola. Classification (NCBI taxonomy): domain Bacteria; kingdom Bacillati; phylum Bacillota; class Bacilli; order Caryophanales; family Thermoactinomycetaceae; genus Planifilum; species Planifilum fimeticola. Next base: position 70,347 of record NZ_PVNE01000017.1, on the reverse strand, counting down.
TGGGAACAATCGAAAAGGCGATTTTGGCGGTGGTGACCCGCGATATGGAGCGGGTGGCAGGCGGAGCCCCGATTTTCTATGCCGAGACGGAAAGGGAGATGGAGCATCTGGCTTTCACTCTGGAGAAAATCCTCGACGGCATGGCTCATCGACTGGATCCGGTGACCATGATCATTGTCCGACACGCATGAAAGGGCGAGTCTATTTGAGCGAGGACAGCGGCGGCTGCGCGCTGATCGCCGCCGCATTGGAAGTGATGTCCGATCGGAAGGAAATGCCCACCGCTCAAGAAGTGGCCCTTTGGGGGATGCAAACGGGCATGGAATGGTCCCGTACGGGATGGCTGTGGCCTGCCGGTGAAGCCCGGGGAAGATCGGTTTTCTTTTGCGGAGTGGAAAGCCGGGCGCCGATCCTGGAGCGGTCCCTTCATTGCTTGATGCCGATGCTCGGGGTGTCTCCCCTCCATTGGGAGTTTGTCCGCCTGCGCATCAAGGCCCCTCGGGTGCGCTCTTGGCGGGAACTTGTTCGGGAGTACCCCCGCCTGTCCCGATTGATCCGGGAGGAGATGGGACCTTGAGGATCTTCTATTATTGTTATGGCAGCGCCCACTCATCGGTTATCGCCGCGGCGATACATCTGGGCATGCTTCCCTCCCGGCGCCTTCCCACGATATCGGAGATTTGCAGTCTTCCCGATTTTGACCGAACATCGGAGCAGCAATTGGGAATGATTCACTACAAGGGAAGGGACGAATGGGGAAACCGGGTGTACACGGTGGGGCTGGGGAGCAAGCCGGTCGTGGCCTGCCGAACCCTTCAATCCATGATCCATCTGTTGGGTGATCCGGAGGATTTCCGGTTTTACAACGCCCTTCATTGTCTGAAGCTGTCTGGGAAAGTGGGTGGTGCCCTATCCCGGCGCTACGGCCTCCGATGCATTGGCCGACCTCTGGCAGCCTGGGGGGTCCGGCGGAGCTATTCCCTTCTGGTTGCTCTGGTGGAATCGGTTAAGGAGGAGGTACGTGTTGCTTCCCGGGATCTTTCCGGATAAGATTATTTAGGTATGTTTTTACCCAGGGGTTTTTTTGGAGGAATGGATCATGGTTTTACCCGTTGTAGCGATTGTCGGCAGGCCGAATGTGGGAAAATCGACGCTGTTTAACCGGATTGCCGGAGAACGCATCGCCATCGTGGAAGACAAGCCCGGCATCACCCGGGATCGCATTTACGCCCAAGGAGAATGGACCGGAAAGCGATTCCACCTGATCGACACCGGAGGATTGGAATTTGGCGGGGAAGATGCTTTTATCGATCACGTTCGTCATCAGGTGGAATTGGCTGTGGATGAAGCCGATGTGATCATTTTTGTCGTCGACGGCCGGGAAGGGCTGTTGCCGTCGGACGAGGAGGTGGCCACTTGGCTTCACCGCTCGGACAAACCGGTGGTTTTGGCTGTCAACAAAGCGGATAACCGCCGCCGGCGCGAGGAAATGTACGAGTTTTACAGTTTGGGTTTTGACGAAGTGATACCCATCTCCGCCCTGCACGGTACGGGGACGGGGGATCTTCTCGATGCGGTGGTGTCCCGTTTTCCGGAGGGAGAGGAGGAACTCTATGACGAGGACACGATCCGCGTTTCGGTCATCGGTCGGCCCAACGCGGGAAAGTCATCCCTCATCAACGCCATCCTGGGACAGGAGCGGGTTATTGTAAGTCCCATCCCCGGCACGACGCGGGATGCGGTGGACACGCCCCTTCATCGGGACGGACAGGATTTCGTGTTGGTCGACACCGCCGGGATTCGAAAGCGGGGAAAGGTGTACGAAACCACGGAGAAGTACAGCGTTCTCCGCGCGCTGCGGGCTATCGAGCGCTCCGACGTGGCGCTGATCGTATTGGACGGGGAGCGGGGCATCGCCGAGCAGGATAAGCGGATCGCCGGATATGCCCACGAAGCGGGGTGTGCTTCGATTTTCGTGGTCAACAAATGGGATGCGGTGGAAAAGGACGAAAAGACGATGGACCGCTTCCGCAGGGAGATCATGAACGCCTTCTCTTTTATGAATTATGCGCCGGTCCTGTTTGTTTCCGCGAAGACGGGGCAGCGGGTGCACAAGATCCTGCCCGCCGTCCAGGAAGTGGCGGAGCAGCACGCCATGCGGGTTTCCACCTCCGTCCTGAACCAGGTGTTGATGGATGCGATGTTGACCACGCCGCCTCCGTCGGAACGCGGGAAGCGGCTGAGAATCCGCTACGGTACGCAGGTGTCGGTCAAACCTCCGACCATTGTTCTCTTTGTCAATGATCCGGAGCTGGCGCATTTCAGCTATCTTCGCTACCTGGAAAACCGAATCCGCGAAGCCTTCGGCTTCCGGGGAACCCCCCTTAACATCCGTCTGCGCAAGGGGGATGATTAACAGCCGTGCCGGACATTCAACTGCGGGGGGAGAAACATGTTTTTTATCGCACTTCTTCTGGCTTATTTGTTGGGATCGATCAGTTTCAGCTATCTGGTGACATATAAACTGAAAGGGATTGACATCCGCCGGTACGGCAGCGGAAACGCCGGAGCGACGAACACCCTTCGGGTCGTGGGCAAAGGCCCCGCCGCCCTGGTTTTTCTGCTGGATGCCGTGAAAGGAATGGCGGCGGTGGGAATCGGTGAGCTGTTCGGTGGGGAACCCGCTCTGTTGATGGCGACGGGAGTGGCGGCCATCATCGGGCACAATTGGCCCGTTTTCCTCAATTTCCGCGGGGGGAAGGGGATCGCCACCACCATCGGCGTTACCGCGCTTCTGACCTTTAAGGCGGCCCTTTTGTCGGGAATTTTCGCGGTACTCGCCATCTTGCTAACCCGGTATGTTTCTGTGGGCTCCCTCTTGTTCGCCACGCTGCTGCCGATCCTGATCGGATGGATGGATTATCCGCCGGCCTATTTCTGGATCAGTCTGATCATCACTCTGCTCGCCTATCTTCGGCATCGGGACAACATCAAACGTCTGCTGAACGGAACGGAGAATCGCATCGGCGCAAGGAAATGACAGGAGGGGATGGAGAAGATGAGAGCGGCGGTGTTGGGGGCAGGCAGTTGGGGAACGGTGCTGGCCGCCCTGTTGGCCGATAACGGGTTTGCGGTGACGATCTATGCCCGGAATCCTTCGGTCGCGGAAGAGATCAACCGACGGCGAACCAACGCAAAGTATCTGCCCGAATTTCACCTTCCGGATGGGGTGAGGGCCACCACTTCCCTGGAAGAGGCCGTCTCAGACAGGGAGATGATCGTGGTGGCGGTCCCTTCCCATTCGGTTCGGGAAGTGGCCCGGTCAGCCGCCCCCCATCTGTGCGGCCGACCTTTGGTGGTTCACGCGACCAAAGGGTTTGAACCGGACACCCTCAAACGGATTTCCGAGGTTCTGGCGGAGGAATTTCCCGCTTTCCTCACCGATCGGATCGCCGTGTTGTCCGGCCCCAGCCATGCGGAGGAGGTGGCCCGCCGTTCACCGACCGCCGTGGTGGTGTCCTCGAAGAGCCGGGAGACGGCGGAAGCCGTTCAATCCCATTTGATCAATTCCTATTTCCGGGTGTACACCAATCCGGATCTGATCGGCGTCGAGATCGGCGGGGCGTTGAAAAACATCATCGCGCTGGGGGCCGGTCTGTCCGACGGCCTCGGTTTCGGGGACAACGCCAAGGCGGCGCTGATGACCCGCGGTTTGGCCGAGATTGCGCGGTTGGGGATGGCCATGGGAGCCCGGCCGATCACCTTCGCCGGCCTCGCCGGGGTGGGGGATCTCGTGGTCACGTGCACCAGCCGGCACAGCCGCAACTGGCGGGCGGGGTACATGCTGAGCCAGGGGCAAGCCCTGGAGGATGTGCTCCGGGAGATGGGAATGGTGGTGGAGGGTGTCAAAACGACCCGGGCCGCTCACCGGCTGGCGCAATCTTACGGGGTGGAAATGCCGATCACGGCGGAGCTGTATGCCGTTCTCTTCGACGGGAAGGACCCGTCCCGGGCGGTGGAGGATCTCATGGGACGGGGAAAAACCCACGAGATGGAGGAAATCGTGGAAGGATGGCTGAATGTTTTGGGCGAATGATTGGTTACCAAGCAGGGGATGACTTTCATATCCTGAAGTATAACCATTACCCGATGCTCGGCTTGAGGAGTTCGGGGTGGGGATCAGTCACAGCGAGGATCGGGTAATGGATCAGATAAAGGGGTAACGCGTCTGGCGCGTTACCCCTGTTTTTGTTGCAGGTCATCGCCTGGAGGCAATTGCTTCATCCATTGTGACAGCAGGTTTTGCACCAACGGGGATTGGAGCAGGGCCATGATCTGATTGATATCGATGTTTCCCGGAAAGGGTACCGGAGAATTGGACGGAGAGTCGCCGGAGGGGGAATCGTCTTCCCCCCACCCAAAGGGAGATTTTTTTTGGGTTCGGGGAGGAACCAGGCGAAGGAGAGGACGTCCCGGCTCCCGCTGTTTCTGGGCCATAAACGTTTGGGCGATCTCAAACATTTGATAAAGGGAATCCAGAATGTTTTCCAATCGCTTGAGCGATGTGCTCAGATCTTTGATCACCGAGCGGACCGTGAGAAAATGGCTGAGGATGTTGGCCAGGTTGAGGGACGAGAGGGGATTGGAGTTGCTGGCAGGGGCCTTGTAAGGGGATTTTGTCACCTTTCTCCGTTTTCGTTTCCTGGAAATCGCCGGTTGAATCGGTTTGCTCATGCTGCCACCTCCGCTTGCGGGCTCGTGTCATCCTATCCTATGCGCATTCCCATGGGAGGGCAGGGCCGTTGCCCGCCCAGCGGGATGGGTGCCTGCGGAATTCCGCGCCGGAGGGAAGTCGTTTGTCCCGATGCAGTGTGGTAAACTGAATAAGCAGATGACACAGAGGAGGATCCATGATGATCGATGCGATGATTGCGATCGTGTTTTTGTTTTTGGCCAATTTTTTGATCGCCTGGGCCAGGCAGCGGAAAAAGGGGTGGTTGCGCTTCTTTCTCTCCGCCGCCGCCTTTTTGATGCTTCTTCCGGCCTTTTTGTTCGGTTTGCGGGCGCTGCTCTGACCCGATGGCCCGAAGAAAGGAGGATGACCGTGAACAGGTGGATGCGGATCCTTGGCGGGTGCATGCCGGCCTTTTTGCTTCTGGCCGCAGGATGCATGTACCCCGATGAAAGGCTGCAACAGACGGACCGGCTGCCGGAACACGTGGCGATGGTCCAATCGGCGGCGGATCAGTTCTGGGAACAGAACAAGCGGTTTCCGATCAGGGAGGATTCCGACCGGGCGAAGGCGTCCCCCTATGAGAAGTATGTCGTCGATTTCTCAAAACTGGAGGGATACATCAGCCAGATTCCCCCCAGCTCCTTTGAAAGGGGAGGAAACTTTCTGTATGTCCTGGTGGTTTCGGAGAACAAGATGCAGGTCAAACTGGTGGACCTCAGAGTGACCGACCGCTTGCGCAACCTGCAGATGGCCGTCGACGCGTACCGGGAAAAGAAGAAGCGACTTCCCGCCGCCGCTTCCGCAGGAAAGGGCTTTTATGCCGTCGATTTCCAAGCGATGGGGTTGGAGGAGGAAAGGATTCCGAGCCCCTACACCGCGGGTTTGTCGCTGCCGCTGGTGATGAATCGTCAGGGGAAACTGTATGTGGATTATCGACCGGAAATTCTGCGCATGATGCAGGAAGGAAAACGGAAAGAGGATGAAGCGGGAGATCTCCGCGAATGGCTAATCCGCGATTCGATTTTCGTCCCCGCCCGTTCCCCGGGGATTCGCCTGGAGGGAGGCGAACCGGTACTCGTTGAAGAGGGGGCCGGTTGAAAAGGGCTGGCATATTTGTCCCGACCCGCTCATAAAACAGTTAGCAGAAAAGGATTCTATGGGAAGGGAATGGAAGGCATGGGGGACACGTTGCTATTGCTGTTGGTGGCCGTCGCCGCTTTTCTGCTGGGGCGCCTCTCCGCCTCCGTCAAAGTGGTGGGCTTCCGGGCGAAACTCGATGATCCGGAGGAGCCGCGCCGAGGGATGACCCGCTCTTTGAAAGGGGAGTGAACCGCCGGCAGGCGGTTCTGTTTTTCCCGCCGCCGCATTCATAAAGGGGAAGGGGCCTCATATATTTATAGTGTCCAAATCGTGCGGAGGAGGCGAAGGAGTTAAAGGGCAATCGACGGGCTTTTTCGCGGATACCTTGAAGGAGGGGTAAGCATGGAAAAAGTAGATATCTTTAAAGATATCGCCGAACGCACCGGCGGGGATATCTACATCGGAGTAGTCGGAGCAGTCCGAACCGGCAAATCGACGTTCATCAAACGGTTTATGGAAAAGGTGGTGATCCCCAATATCAGCGAGGAGGCGGACCGGATCCGGGCCACGGATGAATTGCCGCACAGCGGGGCCGGACGTACCATCACCACCATCGAACCCAAATTCATCCCCAATCAGGCCGTCAACATCCACGTCAGCGAAGGACTCGACATCAACGTCCGGTTGGTGGACTGCGTCGGCTACGCCATCGAAGGAGCCAAAGGCTATGAGGATGAAAACGGCCCACGGATGATCAACACTCCCTGGTTTGATGATCCGATTCCCTTCCAGGAAGCGGCGGAAGTGGGTACGCGCAAGGTGATCCAGGAGCATTCCACCTTGGGTGTGGTGGTCACGACCGACGGATCGATCACCGACATCCCGCGGGAAGCCTATGAAGAGGTGGAGGAACGGATCATCGATGAGATGAAGGAAGTGGGAAAACCCTTTATCGTTCTGCTGAACTCCACCCGTCCCCACAGCGAATCGGTCCAGGCCCTGCGAGAGGACTTGGCGGAGAGATACGATGTGCCGGTCCTGGCTCTCAGTGTGGCCACCATGATGGAAGAAGACATTTTGAACGTCATGAAGGAAGTGCTGTTTGAGTTCCCGGTTCACGAAGTGAATGTCAACCTGCCCGGCTGGGTGATGGTGCTGGATGAGGATCACTGGCTCCGCAAGGATTTCGAAAGTGCCGTGCGCGAAACCGTGAAGGACATCCGCAGGCTTCGCGATGTGGACCATGTGGTGGGACAGTTTGACGGATATGAGTTCATCGAACGGGCCGCCTTGTCGGGAATGGACATGGGGCAGGGGGTCGCGGAGATCGATCTATATGCGCCCGATGACCTGTACGATCAGATTCTGACGGAGATCGTCGGGGTGGAGATCCGCGGCAAGGATCACCTGTTGGAATTGATGCAGGAATTCAGCAAGGCGAAGTTCGAGTATGACAAAGTGGCCGATGCCCTGAAGATGGTACGGACCACCGGATACGGGGTGGCGCCGCCTTCGCTGGAAGAGATGTCCCTGGATGAACCCGAACTGATTAAGCAGGGGCCCCGCTTTGGCGTCAGACTTCGGGCGACGGCTCCGTCCATACACATGATCCGGGTGAATGTCCACTCCGAATTCGCTCCGATCATCGGTTCCGAACGGCAGAGCGAAGAGTTGGTCAACTATCTGATGAGGGATTTTGAACAGGATCCCCTGCGGATCTGGGAATCGGACATTTTTGGCCGCTCCCTCCATTCCATTGTGAGGGAAGGGATCCAGGCGAAACTGTCCATGATTCCGGAAAACGCACGCTACAAATTGCAAGAGACCCTTGAGAGAATCGTAAACGAAGGATCGGGTGGATTGATCGCCATTATCCTTTGAACATTCCAAAAAGCGCTCATTGAGTGCTTTTTTTGCTGAAAAAGGGACAATGGATCCCCTTTCCCCTCTTGATAACGCCCTCCGGTCTGTATTACTATAGGTGTGTCCCACGATCGTTTGGCCCGGAAGTGAAAAGGTATAGGGAAGTCGCGGAACGGGTAAACATGAGTTAGAGCGGTCGTGGAACTCATATGGAGGTGAGGTTTGTGAACAAGGCGGAATTGGTCGCCAGGGTGGCGGAGAAGACTGAGATGACCAAAAAGGACGCAACCCAGGCGGTGGAAGCCGTTTTTGAAACCATCAAGGAAGCGCTTCGCGCAGGGGACAAGGTGCAGTTGATCGGATTCGGCAATTTTGAAGTGCGCAAGCGTGCCCCGCGCAAGGGACGCAACCCCCAAACCGGGGAAGAGATCCAAATCGCCGAAAGCAAGGTTCCGGCGTTCAAACCGGGTAAAGCGCTGAAGGAAGAAGTAAACAGCCGGTAAAGACGTCTACATAACACCTGCCGGAAGCGGCCTCCGGGCCTGAGAAGCGATGGATCCGGAGTGTCGGAACCATTTTTCGGCCCGGCGGAAATCGGTTTTTCCGGTACTTGTCCGCAAAGGCCCCCTCGGGGGCCTTTTTGCTTTTTGTGATTCGTTGCTACAATAGGAATGAAGGCTTGCGGGGAGAAACGCGCAGGTCCTGGCCCGCCTGTGGTATAATCATTCGGAAAGCCTTTTTGGCGATGCGGCCCGATCGGGCCGAAAAGTATTGGAGGCGAATGTTGATGGGAGTGGATCATGCCAAAATTGAACAGGCCGTGCGGATGATCCTGGAGGCGGTCGGAGAGGATCCGGACCGCGAGGGGCTGGTGGAGACTCCTGCACGGGTTGCCCGCATGTACGAGGAGATTTTCTCCGGCCTCGGACAGGATCCCCGCGACCATTTTACCGTGATTTTCAGCGAGGATCACGAAGAGCTGGTACTGGTGAAGGATATCCCGTTTTTCTCCGTTTGCGAGCATCATCTGGTTCCCTTCTTCGGGAAGGCCCATGTCGGATATATCCCCCGGGGCGGCCGGGTGACGGGCCTCAGCAAGTTGGCCCGGGCCGTCGAAGCGGTTGCCCGCCGTCCCCAGCTGCAGGAGCGGATTACATCCACCGTCGCTGATGCCATCATGGAACGGCTGGAGCCGCACGGGGTGGTCGTGGTGGTGGAGGCGGAGCATATGTGCATGACCATGCGCGGGGTGAAAAAGCCCGGTTCAAAGACGGTCACCTCGGCCGTCCGCGGTGTCTTCAGCCAGGATGCCGCCGCCCGGGCGGAAGCCTTCAGCCTCATCGGTTACCGATAAAAGGAAAGCAAAAACTTTTGGCAAACCCCTTGACATCTTCTGAGGAACGCGCTATATTAATAAGCGTCACTTCAATGAAAGATGTCAAGGATGTCGGGCTATGGCGCAGCTTGGTAGCGCGCTTGCATGGGGCGCAAGAGGTCGTCGGTTCAAATCCGGCTAGCCCGACCACGGAAAAAACCCTCCGTCTCGGGAGGGTTTTTTCATGTCAGCAGGAAAACATTATTCAGGATCAACCTGAGGGAGGTGGGAGCGGTGGAGGGGTTCCAATACGGTGATTACGTGGTGATCAAAGCGAAGGAGAACGGGGTCAATGTCATCGGTTTGACCCGCGGAAAGGATACCCGGTTTCATCATTCGGAAAAGCTGGACAAAGGAGAAGTCATGATCGCCCAGTTCACCGAACACACTTCGGCGATAAAAATCCGCGGCAAAGCGGAGATCCTGACCCGTTACGGGAAGATCGACACGGAGGAATCCTGAGGTGAGTCATGGCGGGCCGGCTTGGCCATAAAATGTTGATAGAAGGAACAAGGGGAGGGGAATCGATGACCCGTCTGGCCCGTCGTCTGTTTGCCTCCGTCTTTCTGTCGGCCATGCTGGCGGCGCTGCTCTCCGTTTTGCCGTCGTTGTCCACGCCTGCGGAGAGTCCCTCCGATGAGCCGGTTTTCCGACCCGTATCTCCGGTACGGATTTCAAAGGATTCACTGGTTGATTTTTTGGCGGGTCAGCCGGTTTCACTGCAAATTCTCCGGGCATCCTGGGAAGACGGTTACTTGTCCCTCGACCTGGAATCGGAGAAAGCCCCGGAGGAGGGACGCGTTTATGCCGATCTGTTCACCCTGGTTCGAAGCTCCTTGGTAACCGCCAGGAATGTGGAAAAGCTGCGTTTTCAGGTCTACCGCCCCGGGGAAGAGTCCCCGTGGGTGACGGTGGAGGCGGATCGTCAGGATCTGGTTCGGGATCCCGGGATGGAGAACGGGGAGGGATTGTCTTTCCGCCAATATTTGGAGGAGACCTTTGAGGTCCGGTATGCTTCCCCTTCTTCCGGCTGAGGGGCGGTCGCTTTCCGCCGAAAAGGGAGTATGGTATACTGGTAAAGGAACTTTTCCGTGTTTCCACCATTTTTCAGCTTTCCCGACAATCATTGCGGCGTGCGTGCTCTGTTTCCGAGACATGTTCGGAGGGTTTTTCCTAGCGAAGAGATACTTGTCCGTGCAGGGGGGTCACGTGAAGGAATCGCCGGAATGGGAGTTCGTGGAAATAGATCCGGCATGGGCCGGGTTTGAGAAACCTTGATGGAGGGCGCGACATGTCCATACATGGCGAAATGGACCGGGTCATCGCCGAAATCGCCGAATGCGCTCGGGATCCCTTTGTGGAAAGACATATCGGCCGACCGAAAACCTCGGCCTTTTTCGTTAAGGTGCTCTATCTTCTGCTTAAATCCTTTTCTCTTCCAAGCGAGCGCATTCGGCTCCACTGCGTGGCCACAACCTTGCTCCAAATGGGGCTTGATCTCCACGAGCGGGTTTCCGTTGAGCCCGAACGGGCGGAACAGGGAATGCGATCCCGCCAATTGTTCGTGTTGGCGGGCGATTATTTTAGCAGCCTGTTTTACCGGTTTTTGGCGGAAAGAGGGGAGATCCGGACAATTTCCCGGCTGTCGGAAGCGGTTTGCGAAGTGAATGAAGCGAAGATGGAATTGTATGCCGTCGCCGGCAGCCGACAGGTGTCTCCGCCCACGTATCTCAGCCTCATCCGCCGCATCCGCGGGAGTCTGCCCTCCGCCCTGTCCGATCTTTTCCATGCGGGGAAGAGCTCGGACAACCCGTGGCGGGATTTGGCTCCCGATTTGGCCGCCCTTGAATGGCTGGCCGATGCGGATATCGAGTATCCGGGCGCTTCAATCGCGCTTCAATCGGATGAAATGCGCCTGGAGCTGATCCGGTCGATCCTGGCGAGCGTAAGGCGGGAAGCTGCAGTGATCGCCCATCCGGAAGTTCGCCTGGAGCTGATCCGGGCGATCGGTGAACGCTTTGATCCGTACCTGACAGAGCCGTTGGCGCGAGAGGGATGAGTGAAAACATGAACAAGGAGTCTCCTGTACCGTCCAAGGAACAGTTTGTTTACCGGGTGTTTGAAAGCATCGCCAAAGATTATGACCGGATGAACACCATTTTGAGTTTCGGCCGTCACAAAGCGTGGCGCCGGTTTACCATGAAGATGATGCGGGTCCGTCCCGGAGATTCCGCCATCGATGTCTGTTGCGGCACTTGCGATTGGGCGATCGCCCTGGCGGAGGAGTCTGTGACGGGGGAAGTCGTCGGCTTGGACTTCAGCGGAAACATGCTGCAGGTGGGGCGGGAAAAGGTGGACGAGCGGGGTCTGGGAGACAGAATCCGGCTGGTCCGAGGAAATGCGATGGAACTTCCTTTCCCCGACAACACCTTTGATCACGCCACCATCGGCTTTGCGCTGCGAAACGTGCCCGATTTCCGGCACGTGCTGCGGGAGATGACTCGGGTGGTGAAGCCGGGAGGGCAAGTGGTTTCGTTGGAGCTTTCCAAACCGACCTGGCCGCCGTTTCGGGCGGTGTACTATGTCTATTTCCGGCATGTCCTCCCCCTGCTGGGCAAGCTGCTGGCCGGCCGCTATGAGCAGTACCGATGGCTTCCCGAGTCGCTGGTCCATTTTCCCGATCATCGGGAATTGGCCCGAATCATGGAAGAGGAAGTGGGGCTTGCAGATGTGCGGGTGTATCCCTTGACGGGAGGGATCGCCGCGGTGCATATCGGACGGAAAAATGAGAAGGCAGAGGAAGAAGGTAGTGGATGACGATGGGATGGATCTACCGGGTAAAAGTGATCCTAAACATGATCAAGTTTGAACATACGGTTTTTGCCCTGCCCTTCGCGTATCTCGGGGCCGTGCTGGGCAGTCTGGTCGTGATGGATCGGCTTCCGTCCTGGGGGCAGATCGGGTGGGTCACGCTGGCGATGGTGGGTGCCCGCAGCGCGGCGATGGCGCTCAACCGGCTGATCGACCGGCATATCGACGCCAAAAACCCCCGGACGGCCAACCGGGCGATTCCGGCCGGTCAGATTTCCGTTCCGGCGGTTTGGTGGTTCGTGGTCGTTTCTTTCCTGGTGCTCTTCATCGCCGCATACAATCTCAACAAACTGGCCGTTCAGCTGTTTCCCGTTGCGGTGTTTGTGCTCGTGATCTATTCCTATACGAAGCGGTTCACATGGGCTTGTCACCTCGTGCTGGGCGTCGCCCTCGGCCTGGCTCCCCTCGGGGGGTGGGTGGCGACGACGGGGCAAATTGACGGCGTCGCCCTTCTGTTGTTCGTCACCGTGGCCCTGTGGACCGCCGGTTTTGATGTGATTTACGCCTGTCAGGATGAAGATTTTGACCGCAGGGAGGGGCTGTATTCCATTCCCGCCCGCTTCGGGCTGAGGCGGGCCCTCAACATGTCCCGCTGGTTTCACGCCGGAACCGTCTTGGGACTGTTGTTTCTCTGGCTGCTCACGCCGCTCAGCGGATGGTTTTTTGTCGGCGTGCTGGCGGCCACAGCCATCCTGATCTATGAGCACCGGATCGTCTCGCCGGACGATTTGTCCCGGCTCAATACGGCCTTTTTCACCATGAACGGCGTCTTGAGCGTGGTGGTCTTTCTGTTTGCGATGGTGGACGTGATCTGGGGATGAGACGGCTGGTGATTGGAATGACGGGGGCGAGCGGCGCTCCCTACGCCCTTTGCCTGATGGAGGAATTGCTCCGGCAGGGGCACGAGGTTCACGTCACGGTGACGGAGGCGGCGTGGCGTGTGCTCAAAGAGGAGCACGGTTGGAACGTGGAAAGGCGGGAGGAAGCGCTTCGGCAGGCCCTGACGGTGAATTCCGATCTTCTCCACTACCACCCGATCCGGGATATCGGCGCGCCGATTGCCTCCGGTTCGTTTCCCTGTGACGCCATGGTGGTGATTCCCTGCTCGATGGGGACCCTGGCGAAGATTGCCCAGGGAATCTCCTCCAATCTGCTGGAGCGGGCGGCGGATGTGATGTTGAAGGAGGGGCGGCCGTTGATTGTGGTTCCCCGAGAAACGCCCCTCAATCTCATTCATCTGGAGAATATGACCAAATTGGCGAGATGCGGAGCGACGGTGCTTCCGGCGATGCCCGCCTTTTATCACGGCCCCCGCGATTTGGAGGATATGGTTCGGTTCGTTGCCGGCAAGGTGCTGGATCAGTTGAACATACCGCACCGGCTGTACAAGCGATGGGAGGGTTCCTGTTGAGACCGATTCGGATTGGACGCATCGCCTTTACCAACATTCTTCCGATCTATCATTTTTTTGATCCGGCGGGGTTGAATGTCGAGCTGATTCACCAGGTTCCGAGCCAGTTGAACCGCCGCATGGCTGCGGGAGAGATCGACATGGGTCCCATCTCTTCTTTCGCCTACGGGGAAAACCACTCCCGGTACTCCTTGATTCCGCATTTGTCTGTCAGCTCGAGAGGACCGGTGAGGTCGATCTACCTTTTCACGCGCCAGGCGGACCTGTCCGATCTCCGCTCCGCCCGTATCGCTGTCACCAACACATCGGCCACTTCCGTCGCTCTTCTGAAAATCCTCCTTCAATATTTCGAAGGGGGAGATCCCGAATACCTCACCATGCCCCCGTCGCTGGAGGAGATGATGGACCGGGCGGATGCGGCCCTGCTGATCGGAGACGACGCGGTTCGGGGGGCCTGGCAGAATCCGGGCTATCGAGTGCTGGATCTCGGCGAGGAATGGTATAAGCGGACCGGGCTGGACATGACCTTTGCCGTTTGGGCGGTCCGGGACGAGGTGATCGAGCGGCTGCGGGATGAAGTGTCGGCGATTGCCTCCCGGTTGATCGGAAGCAAAGAGAAGGGTCTGAAGGATTTGTTCCCGGTGGTTGAGGAAGCCCGCAGGCGGCTGGGGGGCAGTCCCGAGTTTTGGTTCCAGTATTACACCGGGCTGTGTTATGATTTGGGTGAAAGGCAACTGGAAGGGTTGAAAGCGTATTATCAATATGCCGGGGAGCTGGGATTGCTTCCCGAAAACGTTCGGATCCGCGTGTTGGATCTTCCGGCGGGGACGCCCTGTTAGGCGGGAGATTGCGAGCCGCGGGGCTCATCGGTCTGAAAGTCCAGGCCTCTTCATCCTCCGCAAATCGTCAAAGAAGGGATGGAAGGGCGCACGGCTCCCTCATCGGGGAAGCGGATTTTTTGTGCCCGTTGTGGATGAAGCTCTTGGATATTTATGAGGAACTGCGAAGCGACTTGAAGATCATCGAAGAAGAGTTGGCCGACTCCCTTGTAACGAGCCAGGCCGGTTTAAACCGATCCTCCGGCCATCTTCTCGAAGCCGGAGGCAAGCGGATTCGTCCTCTCTTCGTGCTCTTGTCCGGACGCTTCGGACAATATGACATCCACCGGCTGAAACGGGTGGCCGTCCCGCTGGAATTGATCCACATGGCTACGCTGGTCCACGATGACGTGATCGACGACGCGGAAACCCGCCGCGGCCGGAAGACGGTGAAGGCCCAATGGGACAACCGGGTGGCCATGTACACCGGCGATTACATTTTTGCCCGTTCGCTGCAGGTGGTGACTGAAATCGAGGATCCCGCGGTTCATCGGATTCTCTCCCGCTCGATCATGGACATGTGCCGGGGAGAGATCGAGCAGGTCCGGGATTTTTACGACGCCTCCCCGTCCCTCCTCCGTTACTTCCGGCGGATCAAGCGGAAGACGGCGCTTTTGATGGCCGTCAGCTGCCAACTGGGAAGCCTGGTCAGCCGGGCGGAAGAGCGGATTGTCCGAAACCTCTATCTTTACGGGTATTATGTGGGCATGGCTTTTCAGGTCACCGATGATGTGTTGGACTTCATCGGCGATGAATCGGTATTGGGAAAACCGGCCGGCAGCGACCTGCGCCAGGGGAACGTGACCCTTCCGGTGATCTATGCCCTTCGCACCGCCGAACCCCGGGAGAGGGAGCGCATATTGACCTATTTGCAATCCAACGGGAGGAAGGTCCCCCTTTCCACCGTGTTGGATATCGTGCGCCGGTCGGGGGGGATCGATTATTCGATGCGCCTTGCGGAACGGTACCTCCAGAAAGCGCTTTTGGTTTTAAACCGTCTCCCTTCTTGCGGTGCGCGGGATTCCCTGGAGCGCATCGCCCGGTTTGTGGGCAGCCGCTCCTATTAAGGTTTGCTTTTCGGCCGGGTTTTTGGTACAATCCGATTGCCCCTGAAGCGACATCCATTACATATGTTGTTGGAAACGGAGGATCATGCATGGAAAAGACGTTTCTCATGGTCAAACCCGACGGCGTGCAGAGGGGTCTGATCGGCGAGATCGTTTCCCGGTTTGAGAAAAAGGGCTTCAAATTGGTGGCCGCAAAATTGATGACGGTGTCCCGGGAGCTGGCCGAGGCCCATTATGCGGAGCATCGGGAAAAGCCCTTTTTTGAGGAATTGGTCGGTTTTATCACCTCCGGACCGGTGTTCGCGATGATCTGGGAAGGGGAGAATGTGATCTCCGTCGCTCGCCAGATGATGGGGAAAACCAATCCCGCCGATGCGGCACCCGGAACGATCCGCGGCGATTACGGCGTCAGCGTGGGGATGAACATCATCCACGGTTCAGACTCTCCGGAAAGCGCGGAGCGGGAGATCGGCCTCTGGTTCCAAGAGCAGGATCAGATTGCCTATGACAAAACCATCGACCGCTGGATCTACTGAGGTCCTGCGGAGGCCCGGCGAGAGCCGGGTTTTTTTGTTTTTGCGCGAGGAACGGCCGACCGGATGGGATAACGGTTTTTCTTTGCTACTCAGTTAATTTTTTAAACAAGTTTGCTACACAAACTATTTGAGCCATGTTCTGCGGGAAACGCCTAAAGGCGATTCCGAATCGTCCGTTTGTGTGATATGATACTAAGAAAAATTTGTGACGAAGTTTTTCGGGAGAGGGGAGAAGTCGTGCGTTATTTGACGGCGGGTGAATCCCACGGTCCCCAGTTGACGGTGATTATCGAAGGCTTGCCCAGCCAGCTGCCCTTTTCGAGGGAAAAGGTGGATGAACAGCTGGCCCGCAGGCAGAAGGGGTACGGCCGTGGGCGCAGAATGCAGATCGAGTCGGACCGGGTTCAGGTGCTGTCGGGGGTGCGGTTCGGAAAAACCACCGGCGCACCGGTGACGCTGGTGATTGAAAACAAGGATTGGACTCACTGGAAAAAGGTGATGGGAACGGATCCCATCCCGGAGTATGCGGAAAAACGCCGGGTGTCGCGACCCCGCCCAGGTCATGCCGATTTGAACGGGGCCTTGAAATACGGGCACCGGGATATTCGGGATGTGCTGGAGCGCTCCAGCGCGCGGGAGACGGCCGCCCGGGTGGCCGTCGGCGCGGTGGCTCGCCAAATGCTGGAGTTGTGCGGGATCCGTGTGGCGGGACACGTGGTGCGGATCGGGACGGCGGAGGCGGAGGCGACGCCGGACCTGCCTCTGGAGGAGATTCTTCGCCGTGCGGAGGATTCTCCCGTTCGCTGTCTCGATCCGCAGGCGGAGAAGGAAATGATGCGCCTGATCGATGAGGCGAAAAAAGAGGGGGATAGTCTGGGCGGCATCGTGGAAGTGATCGTTGAAGGGGCGCCGGCGGGTCTCGGCAGCCACGTTCATTGGGACCGGAAACTGGATGCCCGCATCGCCCGTGCGGTGGTGAGCATCCAGGCCTTCAAGGGAGTGGAGATCGGCATCGGTTTTGAAGCGGCCCGGCGGAAGGGATCCCAGGTGCATGACGAGATCCTTTGGGCCGAGGACAGGGGGTTTTACCGGGCGACCAACCGGGCCGGAGGCTTTGAAGGCGGGATGACCACGGGCGAGCGAATTGTGGTGCGGGGAGTGATGAAGCCGATCCCCACTTTGTACAAACCCCTCCGCAGCGTGGACATCGAGACGAAGGAACCCTTTGCGGCGAGCATCGAGCGTTCCGACAGCTGTGCTGTCCCCGCCGCCTGCGTGGTGGCCGAAAATGTGGTGGCCTGGGAAGTGGCGCAGGCGCTAATGGAAAAATTCCCCGCCGACACGATGACGGAGATGGTTGAACAGGTCGAGCAATATCGGAGACGGATCGCGAGGTTTTGATCATGCGGACGCTGAAGGTTTCCACGGGCGAGCGCAGCTACCCGATCCGGATCGGGCGCGCTCTGTACGCCCGGCTGCCCGAATGGCTCCGGGATCGGGGGATCGGCCCGGAGCGCCCGTTGATGCTGGTGACGGACACCCATGTCGGCCCGCTGTATGGGGAGAAGGTGGCCGGCCCCTTGCGGGAGGCGGGTTACCGGGTGGGAGAGGCGACGGTGCCCGCCGGAGAATCCTCCAAGAACCTGGAGCAGCTCTCCCGGTTGGTGGAGGAAGGGCTTCGATTCGGTTTGGATCGCCAGGGAGTGGTGTTGGCCCTCGGGGGCGGTGTCGTGGGGGATTTGGCCGGGTTTCTGGCGGCTTCATATATGCGGGGGATTCCCTTCGTTCAGTTGCCCACGACCCTCCTGGCCCACGACAGCAGTGTCGGAGGGAAGGTGGGGGTGAATCATCCCCTCGGAAAAAACGTTATCGGAGCGTTTCATCAGCCGCTCATGGTGGTGTTCGACGTGGACACCCTCCGCAGCCTGCCGAGGCGGGAGGTAATCTCCGGCTATGCGGAGGTGGTCAAACACGCCCTGATCGCGGATGATTCCTTCGCGGACTGGTTGCTCCAGAACAGCGAACGCCTTCTGCAACTGGAGCCTTCCCTGGTGGAGGAGGCGATCTGGAACGGTTGCCGGATCAAGGCGGAAGTGGTGTCAAAGGATGAGAGGGAAGCGGGACTCAGGGCGATCCTCAATTACGGACACACGATCGGGCATGCTCTGGAGGCGGCTTCGGGATATGCCGGGTTGACCCATGGAGAAGGGGTAGCCATCGGCATGGTGGGAGCGGCGATGTTGGGGGAGGCGCTGGGAACGGCGCGGGATGTGGTGAAAGCGACGAGGCGGCTGCTTCAGGCCTTTCACCTGCCGGTCCATCTTGCGGGCGAGTGGTCTGAAGACGAGCTCCTGGAATTGATGCGCCGGGATAAGAAGGCGAGAGGCGGAGCTTACACCTTTGTGCTTCCGAAGCGAGTCGGTGCGGTTCGGGTGGTGCGGGGCGTTCCGGAGGAGGCAATCCGGAGGGTGCTCCGTCAGCTTCAGTCCGGTGAGACTAAAATGGATTGACAGAAACGGCGAACTCGATTAAAGTGATTATAATCCATTGAATCTTTGAGCAGAGCCCAGCTGAGAAGGAAGAGCAGAGGAGAGCAGAGCGGAGCGGAGCCAAAGGGAAGTAATCTCCGATCAAAGCTTTCCATGCTTTGATCTTTTATTTTTCCTCTTTTTTCCTCTTGGTTTTTCCTCTGTCCGTTCTGCCCTCCCGGAAGGAGGGAGAATGTGATTTACCCCCCGTATGCCGAAGTGAAGCGGCTTGCGAAGAACTTTTCATCCATTCCCCTGTGCAAGACGATTTTTGCGGACACGGAAACGCCGGTCTCCTTGTATGACCGCTTGCGCGACCGGCCCTATTCATTTCTCTTGGAGAGCGTGGAAGGCGGCGAAAAGTGGGCCCGGTATTCCTTTATCGGAGCCGATCCATTCTTGATTGTTACGTGCCGGGATGGTCAGGTGACCCTGTCCGGAAAGGAAGGGACAAAGCGTTTTGCCGCTGACCCCTTCAATGTGGTCCAGGATTTGCTCTTGCGGTACCGGACACCCGGCTATTCCGGGCATCCTCCCTTTTTGGGCGGAGCGGTGGGGTACATCGCCTATGAGGCGGTCCGTTACATGGAATCCCTGCCTCCCTTTCCCCACATCGGAAAGGGGACCGGGGCCCGGGATCTCCACCTGATGTTTTGCGATCGGGTGCTGATTTTTGATCATCTGAAACAGCAGGTGACGCTGGTGCACCATCTCCATGTCCCCGAAAAGCCGGAGGAAGCGACGCTTTTGGAGCATTATCGGCGGGCCGTGGAGGAGCTGGAGGAGCGGGCGCGCAGGATACGCACCTGTCGTCCCAATCTGGCCTACTTTCACGATCCTCCCTTTGAGACAAGGGGGGAGCCGGATCTTTCCCGGGCCGATTCCAACATGAGCCGGCATCATTATGAAGCGATGGTGAGAAGGGCCCAGGAGCACATCCGGTCGGGAGATATTTTTCAGCTGGTTCCTTCCCAGCGGTGGACCTGGCATCCTTCTCCTCCTCCCTTTGATGTGTATCGCGTGTTGCGGATCCTCAATCCTTCGCCCTACATGTTTTACCTGAAGATGGGGGACGAGGTGGTGACCGGCGCCTCGCCGGAATTGCTGGTCCGGGTCACCGGAAGAAAGGTGGAAACGCGGCCGATCGCGGGGACCCGTCCCCGTGGAAGGACGGCCGAGGAGGACGAGAGACTGGAGGCCGAGCTGCTGCGGGATGAAAAGGAGCGAGCCGAGCACGTGATGCTGATCGATCTGGGGAGAAACGACCTGGGACGCGTCTGCCGTTACGGAACGGTGCGCGTGACCCAGCAGATGGCGATCGAGCGCTATTCCCACGTGATGCACATGGTTTCCCACGTGACGGGAGATCTGGCTCAGGGCCGCGCGCCCATCGACGCTCTGTGGGCCGTCTTTCCGGCGGGGACCGTCTCCGGCGCCCCGAAGGTCCGGGCGATGGAATTGATCGGGGAGCTGGAGCCGGAGCCGCGGGGGGTGTACGCGGGGGCTGTGGGTTACTTCAGCTTTGCGGGCAATCTCGACACCTGCATCGCCATCCGCACCCTCCATTTCCGCGACGGCAACGCATATATCCAGGCAGGAGGGGGAGTGGTGGCCGATTCGACCCCGGAGGGGGAATATGTGGAATCCCTCAACAAAGCCAAAGGGATGTTTCGGGCGCTGGAGCTGGCGGAAACCTTGTTTAAACCGATTCGATCCTGACGGGGAGGGAGAGCGGATGATCCGGGAGTGTTTGTCAAAGTTGGTTCAGGGGGAGAGCCTGACGCGGGAAGAGTCGCGTCAGCTGATGATCCGGATGATGGAAGGGGATCTCTCCCCTTCGCAGACGGCCGGATTGCTCACGGCCCTGCGCATGAAGGGGGAAACGGCGGAGGAGTTGACGGGATTGGCGGAGGGGATGCGGAGCAAAGCGACCTCCGTTTTCCCGCGAGTTCCCGGAGCGGTGGACACCTGCGGCACCGGCGGTGACGGAGGACGAACCTTCAACATCTCCACAGGAGCGGCGATTGTGGCCGCAGCGGCGGGCATTCCCGTCGCCAAACACGGCAACCGGGCGGTATCCGGCAGGAGCGGGAGCGCGGATGTGTTGGAGGCCCTCGGTGTCCGCATTCAGATGTCGTCGAAGGAAGCGGAGACGACGCTGGAGCGGCTGGGGATCTGCTTCATGTTCGCCCCGCTGTTTCACCCCGCGATGAAGCGAGTGATGCCGACGCGCAAGGAGCTGGGATTCCGAACCTGTTTCAACCTGCTGGGGCCCTTGGTGAATCCCGCCGGCGTCAAGAGGCAGCTGATGGGCGTGTTTGATCCGTCCCTTACGGAAACGGTAGCCCGCGTTCTCCTGACCCTGGGTGCCGAACGGGCTCTGGTGGTGGCCGGCCTGGACGGAATCGATGAGATTTCCATCTGCGCTCCGACGAAAATCAGCGAGGTGAAGGACGGACAGGTCAAAACCTATACGGTGGCTCCGGAGGATCTCGGGGTTCGACGGGTTGCGCCGGAGGCGGTGTCCGGCGGCGATGCCCGGACCAACGCGCGGATTCTGCGGGAGGTTTTCCGGGGAGAAAAGGGGCCTTGCCGGGATGTGGTTCTGGTCAACGCCGGTGCCGTCCTGTATGTGGCCGGCCGGGCGAAGAGCATTGCCGAGGGGGTCCGAGCGGCCGCCGATGCGGTGGACAGTGGACAGGCGGTCGAAAAATTGGAGGAAATGATCCGTTATTCGCAGGAGGTCAACCATGTTTCTTGAGCGGATTGTCGCGGAAAAGCGCAGGGAAATCGAAGAGCTGAAGAATACCCTCTCCGAGGGGAGCGAGGAGCCCGGGATGAAGACGGTCTCCCTGTCGGCGGCGATTCGAAATCATCGGGGCGGACCGGCCTTGATCGCCGAGGTGAAACCGGCTTCTCCGTCCAAGGGGGTCATTCGAAAACAGGTGGATCCCGGGCAGGTGGCGTCCGCCTATCAGCGGGGAGGAGCGAGCGCCGTCTCCGTTTTGACGGACCGACGCTTTTTCGGAGGGGAAGGGGCTTCCCTTCAAAAGGTGAAAAAAGCGGTGTCCCTTCCCGTCCTGCGGAAGGATTTCATCCTGGATCCGCTCCAGGTGAAGGAAAGTCGGATGCTCGGAGCGGACGCCATTTTGTTGATCGCCGCCGTGCTGGATCGTGAGCGGCTTTTGCTATTGAGCGATGCCGCTCATTCCCACGGCATGGAGGTCCTGGTGGAGATCCATCGGGAAGATGAGATCGAGCGGGCCTTGGCATGCGAACCGGATGTGATCGGGATCAACAACCGGGATCTGGTCACATTCCGCACCGATCTCGGGACGACGGAGCGGCTTAGGCCGCTGCTTCCGGACACGATACCGGTGATCGGGGAAAGCGGGGTTTCCTCCCCCGAAGATGTGCGGCGGATGGCCCGGGCGGGAGTGGACGGCGTGTTGGTCGGCGAGTATCTCATGCGACAGGCCGATCCGGAACGGGCCGTGCGCACACTGATCGGAGGTGGGGCACCTTGAGGCGAACCTTTGTGAAGATCTGCGGGGTGCGGACGCAGGCGGACATGGAGGCTCTCCAGGGCCTCGATCTGGATGCCGTGGGGTTTATACTGGTTCCCGGCCGACGGCGGACCGTGCAGGCGGATCAGCTGAAGGGTCTCCTCCGGAGGCTCCCTCCGGGCGCCATGGCTGTCGGCGTGATGATGAATCCGTCGCGGGATGAGGTGATGGATTGGTTCTTCCGGGCCGACTTGGACGCGGTGCAGCTCCACGGAGAAGAGTCCCCCGACTTTTGCCGTTGGATCAAAAAGACTTTCTCGGTTCGGGTCATCAAGGCTTTTACCCCGGATGAAGCGGCGGAAAGGGGAGCTGTGGAAGCCTACGCCCCCTGGGTGGACAGTGTGCTGTTGGATTCCGCAGCCGGCGGGCAAAAGGGAGGAACCGGCGTTCGCTTTCCCTGGGAACGGGTCATCCACCTCAGGGAAAAGTGGAACGGAGCGGGGCGGCCGGTTTGGGTGGCCGGGGGGCTCAGCCCGGAAAATGTGGGGGAACTCCTGATGCGGTGCGCACCGGAAGGTGTTGATGTTTCCAGCGGAGTGGAAACGGAGGGAAGAAAGGATCGAGGCAAGATCCGTTCCTTTGTGGAAAGGGTGAGGATGTATGATCGAAAACCAGTTTGCAAAGCAAACTAAATTCACATCGTCCCATTACGGCCCCTACGGGGGCCGCTACGTACCGGAAACCTTGATGAACGCCCTGTTCGATCTGGAAGAGGGTTTTTGCCAGGCGGCGGAAGATCCTCGATTTCTCAGGCGGCTCAAGGAGCTGAGGGAGGAATATTCCGGCCGCCCCACACCTCTTACCTTTGCCGAGGGGTTGACTCGCGAGATCGGAGGCGCCCGAATCTATTTGAAGAGGGAGGATTTGAATCACACGGGCGCCCACAAGATCAACAACACCCTGGGACAGGCGCTGTTGGCCCAGAGGATGGGGAAGAAGCGGCTGGTGGCCGAAACCGGCGCGGGACAGCACGGGGTGGCATCCGCAACGGTGGCGGCCCTGCTCGGAATGGAGTGTCTTGTGTTTATGGGGGAGGAGGATGTTCAAAGGCAGCGGCTGAACGTCTTCCGGATGAAGCTGTTGGGCGCGGAGGTCGTTCCCGTCCGTTCGGGGACGCGAACCCTCAAGGATGCCACCAATGAGGCGATCCGGTATTGGGTCACCCACGTGGAAGACACCTTTTACATGCTCGGGTCGGCGGTGGGACCCCATCCCTATCCGCAGATGGTCCGGTATTTTCAACGGGTGATCGGGGACGAGGCGAGACAACAAATACTCGAAAAGGAGGAGCGTTTGCCTGATCACGTGGTGGCCTGTGTCGGCGGAGGCAGCAACGCGATCGGCATGTTCGCCTCTTTTCTGGATGACCTCGAAGTTCAACTGCACGGCGTGGAAGCGGCGGGCAGGGGGCTTTCCACCGGGCAACACGCGGCGACACTGTGCAAGGGAAGGCCCGGCGTTTTGCACGGTTCCTACAGTTATCTCCTGCAGGATGAACACGGGCAGGTGCTTCCGGCTCATTCGATTTCGGCGGGGTTGGATTATCCCGGGGTGGGACCGGAACACTCCCATCTCAAGGACACGGGACGCGTCCGGTATACGGCGGTGACGGATGGGGAGGCCCTGGAGGCGGTTCGCCTCCTGTGCCGGACGGAAGGCATTCTGCCGGCGCTGGAGTCGGCCCACGCCGTCGCAGAAGCGGTGAGGATCGCGGAAGGAGCCGGACGGGACCGGATTGTGCTGATCTGTTTGTCCGGCCGGGGAGACAAGGACGTAGAGACGATTGCGGCACATATGGAGGGGTCGGCGGATGGAACGGATTCATGAAACGTTTCAAAGGGGGCAGGCTCCCCGGTTGATTCCATTCATCATGGCGGGGGACCCCGATTTGAATTCGACGGTTTCCTTGCTGCGGGTGTTGGATCAGGAGGGAGCGGCGGCGGTGGAAGTGGGTTTTCCCTTTTCGGATCCGCTGGCCGACGGTCCGGTGATCCAACAGGCCGCTTCGAGGGCTTTGGGCCAGGGGATGACGCTGCGCCGCTTGTGGGAGATGATTTCCACAGCCAGGGAGCGGGGGGTCCGGGTGCCGCTGATCCTGTTTTCCTATTACAATCCGCTGCTCTCCTACGGACTTCACCAATTGACAGCCGATGCCAAGCAGGCGGGATTCGACGGAATCATCGTTCCCGATTTGCCCGTGGAAGAGAGCGAAGGGCTGCGTGAACTCTGCGATCAGCGGGGATTGGCCCTGATTCCGCTGGTGGCACCCACTTCCCGGGAGCGGATCGGTAGGATCGTGTCCCGGGCAAAGGGATTTGTCTATTGTGTTTCGTCGCTGGGGACGACGGGGAGGCGGGATCGCTTTTCCCGGGGGGTGGAAAGCTTCCTGGAGGAGGTTCGCAGCCGTTCCCCGGTTCCCACCGTGGTGGGATTCGGGATCTCCCGGGGTGAGCATGTCCGTCACTTTTCCCGGTTCGCCGACGGAGTGGTGGTCGGAAGCGCCCTCGTCGAGCGAATCGCTTCCGTCTCGGAGCGGCTGCGGCGGGCAGAGGAGCGACCGCAGGCCCTGGACGAAATCCGACGGTTTGTCAGGGAACTAAAAACGGAGTAAGATAGAGAGAAAAACGGCGGGGAGGAACCATATGAAACCGAAGGCTGCCATTCGCGGCTTGCCGGTCTATGAACCGGGCAAGCCTTTGGAGGAAGTGAAGAGGGAGCTGGGGCTCGAAGAAGTGATCAAGCTGGCTTCCAATGAGAATCCCTTTGGATGTTCCCCAAGGGTGATGGAGAGCCTGACCACCGAATTTTCCTCGCTTCCCCTGTATCCCGAGGGAACCGCTCCGGAGCTTCGCCGAGCGTTGTCGGAACGGCTGAAGGTGGATCCCGAGGGGATTATCCTCGGAAACGGCTCGGATGAGATCATACAGATGATATCCCGGGCTTATCTCGAAGCGGGCGATGAAGCGGTGATGGCGGACAAGACGTTTCCCCGGTACAAGACCCAGGCCCTGATCGAAGGGGCCAGGCCGGTGGAGGTTCCCCTGCGGGACGGGGTGCATGACCTTTCGGGCATGCTGCGGGAGGTGACGCCCCGGACCAAAATTCTGTGGATTTGCAATCCGAACAATCCGACGGGGACCATCGTCGACAAGGCTTCGCTCACCGGGCTCCTGGAGGAATTGCCCGATCACGTGTTGGTGGTGATCGACGAAGCCTATGCCGAATACGTGACGGATCCCGCTTATCCCGATTCGGCCCGCCTCCTTGAGAAATATCCCAGGCTCATCGTCCTCAGGACCTTTTCCAAAATCCACGGGCTGGCCTCCCTCCGGGTCGGTTACGGTTTGGCCCATCCCGAGATCGTGCGAGAGCTGCACCGGGTGCGGGAGCCCTTCAACGTAAACCGCCTGGCGCAGCGGGCGGCGCTTGCCGCTCTGGAGGACGAAGCCTTCGTCCGGGAATGCCGGGAACAAAACCGGCGGGGAATCGAGCAGATCTGCCGCCGGCTTGAGGAGTGGAATCTGTTTTATTATCCCGCCCACGGCAATTTCATCTTGCTGGACACGGGACGTCCCTCGGATGAGGCCTTTCAATTTCTGCTTCGGCGGGGCGTGATCGTCCGGTCCGGAAAGGCCCTGGGCTATCCCACCTTCATTCGGGTGACGGTGGGGACGCCGGAACAAAACCGCCGCTTTTTGGATGCACTCGGGGAGTTTGTGGCCAGAGGGGAAGCGGATCAGCCATGAAGGCGGCGATACTGGGAGTCGGCCTGATCGGCGGCTCGTTGGCCCTTTGCCTGAAGGAGCGGACGTCCTGTCACGTCTCCGGTTATGATCTCTCCCAGAAGACCCTGGACTGGGCCGTCGCCGCCGGTGTCATCGACGATGGGAGCCGCAATCTGGAAGAGGCGGTGGAGGATGCGGACTTCATCTTTTTGGCGGTTCCCGTGGGAACGATTCCCGAGCTGCTGTCCCGCCTGGAACGGCAATCCCTTTCTCCCGGGTGCATCATTTCGGACGTGGGCAGCACCAAGGGAAAGCTGGTTCGCTGGTCCGAGCCGTTCCGAAAGCGCGGTGTGACATACATCGGCGGACATCCGATGGCCGGTTCCCACCGCTCCGGTGTGGAGGCGGCCCATTCCCTGCTGTTTGAGAACGCTTATTACATCCTGACTCCTTCGCCGGAGACGCCGCTTTCCGAAGTGCAAAAGTTGAGCGGCCTCCTGCAGGAAGCGACGAGGGCCAAGCTGGTGATCATGGATCCCTTTCACCACGACCGGTTGGTGGGGGCGATCAGCCATTTGCCCCACGTCATCGCTTCCGGGCTGGTCAACCAGGTGGGGCGCTACAACGAGGAAAACGAATGGTTTCACCGTTTGGCCGCAGGAGGGTTCCGGGATCTGACCCGGATTGCGGCGAGCCATCCCGTCATGTGGCGGGACATCCTGATGAGCAATCGCGGGGAACTGTTAAAGCTGATGGACGATTGGCTTTCGGAGATGGAAAAGGTCCGGGATGCGATCAAGCGGGGAGATGCGGAGAAGATCGAGGACTTTTTCCGCCGGGCGAAATTTTTGAGGGAACGGCTTCCCGAACGAAGAAAGGGAATGTTGCTTCCTTCCTTCGAGTGCTACGTGGACGTGCCGGACCAACCCGGCATGATCGGTCGGGTGGCTATGTTGCTCGGGGAAGAGGGGATCAACCTGAGCAACATCGGAATCATGGAAAACCGGGAGGACACCGCCGGGGTGCTTCGCCTCGTGTTCCAGAAGGAAGAGGATCTGAAGCGGGCCATCCGTTTTCTGAACGAAGCGGGCTATCGGGTCTTTTCCTTCGATTGAAGAAAGTTCGGCTTCCGTTTGCAAAATAAAGCCGCCCCGCGGTCATTCCCCGATTTTGGTGCCGGGTTCGCCCCATCAGGGCCCGGCGGTTTCCTGTTTGCGCGGAAGCGGCTCCAAGCACGAACCCGGACGCCCAGAACACATTAATTTCACAGCTATAAGGAAGGGAAAGAGTGTAGATGCTGAGAGTCGGAAGAGGAAAAGCCTTCAACAAAGTGCTCCGGGTTCCGGGGGACAAATCGATTTCCCACCGGGCGGTGATGCTCGGAGCCATCGCCGACGGAACGACAAGGATTGAGAATTTTTTGCCCGGTGACGATTGTCACCATACCATCGAGTGTTTTCAGCGTTTGGGCGTGAAGATCGAGCGAGAGGGGGCCACCACCCTGACCGTTCACGGGAAGGGATGGAAGGGACTCCGGGAGCCGGATCAATGCCTGGATGTGGGCAATTCCGGAACGACGATCCGCCTGCTGTTGGGCATTCTGGCCGGCAGCCCCTTTTTTTCCACGGTATACGGGGACGCATCGATTGCCCGCCGACCGATGGCCCGAGTGGTGGAACCCCTTCGCCGGATGGGGGCCCGGATCGACGGCCGCGCTGGCGGGAGATTCGCCCCCCTTGCTGTGCGCGGGGGAGAGCTGAAGGGAATTGAATACCACAGCCCCGTAGCGAGCGCCCAGGTGAAGTCCTGCCTCTTGCTCGCGGGACTTCGGGCGGAGGGATGGACGAAGGTGAAGGAACCGCACCCTTCCCGGGATCACACCGAACGGATGCTGAAAGCCTTTGGCGCGGAGCTTTCTCTGGGAGAAGGGGCGGTATCCGTCAGGGGAGGACAAAGCCTTGCCGGCTGTCATGTCCGAGTGCCCGGAGACATCTCCTCGGCCGCCTTTCTTTTCGCGGCCGCTCTGCTGGTTCCCGGCAGCCGGGTGACGGTCCGGGACGTGGGGATTAATCCCACCCGAACGGGCATTCTGGATGTGTTTCGATCGATGGGAGCGGAGGTGACCGTGACCCCCACGGATCAGTGGTGCGGCGAACCGGTGGGGGATGTCACCGTGGCCGGCGGGCCGCTTCGGGGAGTCGAGGTGGGCGGCGATTTGATTCCCCGCTTGATCGACGAGATCCCGGTATTGGCAGTGGTGGCCACCCAGGCGGAGGGAAGGACGGTGATCCGGGATGCCGCCGAGTTGAAGGTGAAGGAGAGCAACCGGATCGCCACGGTGGCGGAGGAACTCCGCAAGATGGGGGCGCAGGTGGACGAGACGTCGGACGGGCTGATCATCGAAGGGCCCACTTCCCTGCAGGGAGCTCTGCTGGACAGCCACGGAGACCACCGGATCGGAATGGCCATGGCGGTCGCCGGCCTCGCTTCCGAAGGGGAAGTGCGGGTGAAGGGCGCGGAAGCCATTTCCGTTTCCTTTCCCAATTTCGCCGAGATTCTCAAGGAATTGGAATGAAGACATAAAGGAATATTCGAGGAAAACAGGCAGAGGGAATCCATCTGAAAATTGAGAATTACCTGTTGACATGCTGTAGGACCCTTTGTATAATGAAACTACAGTATGGTTTCTCTCCACTCCTATCCATAATCGTGCACGTTCTGTGCCATCCGCCTGCTCGACGGGCGGTTCTTTTTTTTGCGCGAGGGACATACCCTGACAGGGAAGGGAGGGGGGAGGCATGAATGGAAGGGTCGGACCGCTGATGGCGGAGATGGTTTTCGTACTCGTCTCCGTCGCCTTTCTCAAGGAATGGCTGTTTCCCCTTTTCATCAGATACTGGTTCACCGACGCGGAACTGGCATCCGCGCAACTGGAGCGGACCGCGATCCTCACGGGAGCGATCACCGCGCTCATATACGCCGGATTGGGCTCGGCGGCCAAACACGTGTACGGTCTCTCATACGCGCGATCTTTGGGAGCTTTTGCGGCGGTTCATGCGCCAGTGCTGATCGGCTGGGCCCCCCCTTTGGCGTCCCTTTCCATCGTTCGCTCCGTCCGAGTTACCTGGGAAGGGCTGATGGGGGATGCCCTCGGGATCTTTCGGCTCATGGACCCCGATCTCCTTCCCGGAGCGACGATTCTCCTGACGCTTCTGCTCTACACGGCGGGACGGGGAGTCCGGATCGTGGACAGAGACCAGCGGGGCGAAACGGACAGACACCGCGCGAAAATCCGCCATTTTCGGAGCTGATCGCATGCCGGCCAAATTCTGTCTGAAGCGGGGGATCAAGATCATCACGGCCATGCTGCGGAGAGGGAACGCCGACCCTTTTGTCCGCTCCCGAAAACCTTTCAGAGACACCAAGATGATGCACACGGTCGGCCGCCGATATACGGAAGAGAGGCACAGGCTGCACAGGAAGATTGTCAGGAGAATCGCGGAAAAAGCAGAAGGCCATCATAAAGGCGCTCCGATCGCCATCTTGATCGGCGGGGGCACCGCTTCAGGAAAGACAACTCTCCGCAAGGGACTTGTTCAAAGGGAATTGAAGAAGCGGAGGATCAAAGCCGCACTGATTGACCCGGATGAATTGAAAGCTCGCATTCCCGAATACAAAGGGTTTCAAAAGACGGACCCGAAGCGCGCGGCCAGCCTCGTGCACCGGGAGTCCTGCGATATCGGGGCCCTGCTGCTTAAGCGCCTGATGTCGGAGCGCAAAAGTTTCATCTATGAGGGGACCATGGCCAGAACGGGTCAATACATACGGCTGGTGGAGCGCTTGAGGGGGGCCGGCTACAGAATAGTGGTTTTCGTTGCCGATGTCCCTCTCCGGATAGCCAAACGGCGGGCCGTTGAGCGGGCGCGACGCACCGGTAGAACCGTGCCTGCGCGCGTCATCGAGATCACCCATCGATTGGTTCCGGGGACGTTGGAGGCCATCAAGGACCGTGTGGATTGCTATTGGGTGTATGATATGGAAAAGGGTCCGAAACTGATCGCCTCCAAGGAGTATGTGGACGGGGGGCGGTATGATCGCTTTTTGAAGAAAGGACAGAGGGGGAGGCGAAAGAGGAAAGCGAAGATCGCCCGGAAAGCGGATTTGGCCGATGATGTTTTGAACCCGCCGGGCCCCTGAAGGGATCGCGGCGCTTTCTGGTCTTTTCCCGCGGGTGCGGGTGCCGTCAGGATTACTTCACAGGGTTGAGCGCTTGTATTGAGGGCGGCAACGCGCGTTCAGAGGTGGCCGGGTCCCGAGTACCCGAGAGGGAGATCAATTTCACAGCCGGGATGGAAGATACCCGTTTTCCCTGAGCTTCAACCCGGCTTTCGGCTTCGTCTGCGAAAGGACCACCACCGTTCCGCCGCTCAGACATTGAAGGGCGCGCGGGCTGTTCAGGGATAATTGGTCTTTGCGGAAAGCCAAACGGATTCGACCGGGGATGAGGCGGTGCCACCCCGCCACCGGCCCGTAGACAAAATCATAGGGATGTTGGATCCCTGCGCGGCAGCGGGTGACAAAGGATGCCCAACGGCGGCGGTATATCGGCCATTCCGGATCGCGAGGAGTGGGAAAGACCTTGCCGCGCAGGGTGCGCAGCCGGCCGACGTCCAGATGGAATATCAGATAGGCCGGCTGTTGCGTGTCCGAATGTTGCCAAAAGTCCTCTTCGGACATCTTGAGCCGCTTTAGCAGAAGGGGATGCACCTGGGGGTGCAGCGCCCGAACCTTTGCCCATTTTTTTGCTTGCTTCAGATGAAAGGTGACATAAAAGCCCCGGCCGAAATCGGTCAAAGGGCGCTGCACCGACAACCAGACGCCGTATCGTCGAATCACCTTGGCGGAAAACAGATTGGTCCCGTGGTATACAATCATGGGGGTGCTCCTTTGCCCGGTATCCAACACATCCTATGCGGATTTCAAGAAAAGGGGACCCGGAAGGAAAAGGAGAACGGGAGGCAAATAAGGCATATTTTCCCTGTTTCTGCACACACTAACGTCCAAAGAAGCGGAAACGGGGAGATGAGCGGTGAACTTCGCCGAGCTGTTGACCTACACCGATATCGATCAGCTGAACCGGATCCGGAAGACTTACGGATTCGAGGGGAGCGTCCATTCCAAAAACGAATTGATCCGAACACTCCTGTGCCATCTCGGCAGGAGACAAGAGCTGGCCGAACAGATACGGGGGTGTGATGCGGTTCAGACCCGCTTTTTGCAATTGGTTTTTTTTGATTATCGGGACGTATTCAGCATGGAGGAGCTCCTGGGCAAGGCGAAGGCCGCCTGGGGAGAGGAAGAGGGGGATTCCCGGAGTCTGATCCTTTGGCTCCTCAAGAGGGGATGGCTGTTTCCGGGGGTCACCCTGCGCACGCGCCACCTGTACCAGGTTCCCAGGGATTTGAAGGAGCGGATCAATCGCCTGTTTGCGGAGGAATTTCTGGAGGATGCCAGCGATGAACCGGTGGCCTACCGCGATGAGCAGGGGATGCTTGCGCAGGACCTGAGCCGCTTTCTGGCCTTCGTGATGCATAACGAGGTGCCGCTCACCGCGGATGGAGCGATTTATCGCCAGCATCAGCGGAAACTGTTCAAAACCTTCATCGTGCCGGAAAAACCGGTTGAAAAAAAGGGATGGAGATTCGGTTTCGGGCGCCGGTATCATTTGTATCCCGACCGGTTTTCGCTGATCTACGATTATGCCTACTACCAAGGTTACATCACCGAAGAGGAAACGGGATGGATCCGTTTAACGGAGAAAGGAGCGGGGAAAATATTAAATAAGGAAACGGAACCCGGCCAAGAGATGTACCGCTTTTGGCTGCGCCTCTACCGAAAACCCGTTCCCCATCTCCCGGTCGTGGTCCGCTGGATCGATCTCCTTGCGCGGGGAAGATGGACCCCGGTCGAGGTGATCCAAAGGGCCGTCAACGGCTGGATCGAGCCCTATTATTACGAGACGGCGGAATCCCTTCTGCGGCGGATTCTGAAGATGATGATGCATCTCGGGGTTATCCGGATGGGAGAGGGAGCGGACGGAGAGAAGCTGGTGTCCGTCACCGATGAGGGACATGCGCTGATCACCGGCATTTCGGGCTTTACCGAAGAGGGATTGGACGACCGCTTTTCAAATCCTTTATCTGGAAACCGGATGGTGTGAGGAGGAAATTCCGCCGGTCGTGTGGAATTTAGGAATTAAGAGGAAACCGCCGCCGGAAAATCGCGGAATATTCAATCGTCGAAGGGAGGATTGCGATGGGCGATGTGAGCATATCCGACAAGAAGGATTTTATCCAGTGGTTTTTGAATCGTTATGAACTTCGAAAGCGTGAGTCGGCCTGGCTGCTCAGTTACCTCTCCTCCGACGATGAGCTGCTCAAACGCGTTCATTTTGTTGAAAACTTAAGAAATTTGCCAAAAACGATTGTGATATCGACGCGCTGCATCCGCATGACCTCCTTCAAGTTCACAAAAAACAACCGGGTGAGCACGGACGTCGAGACGGCGTTTTACGATATTCGTTCCTGTCCCCATGAAGACATCTATATCGGCCTGTACTTCAAGGACCGTTCAGCTTGTCCGGAATACGCCGCAGTATTGGAGGTTAATCCCATGGAGAGACAAGATCTTGTTCAAGACACTCTGTTGGGGCTGTTGGCGGAGATCGTCCTCGATCAGGCGATCAGGGACTTTCGTGAACGCGAGTTGTACCGGCAGATTGATCAGGCCTTGGCGGAAGGGGACGAAGCGAAGTTTTTACAATTAACCGAAGAATGGCGGAACCTGGTGGAACAAAAGAGGTGATTTAGGGTATAATGCTCGGAAAAGACCGGGCATTTTTTTTGTGAAAGGTGTTTTCCATGCAATTGACAACGATGCATCAGGAAGAATGGACGAAGGTCGCTCCGTATGTCGACACTCTCTGCCTCCCGGTTTACCGCCTCTTCCTTTCGGAGAAGCAGATCCACCTGGAAGAGAGGCGGATCGTCGAAGCGGTAGCGGAACGGGTGGAGAGGGCGCTCACGGGACGATTGCTTCTGCTGCCCGCGATCGCTTATGAAGGGGGGGATCGGGAAGCCTTTCGCGCCTACCTGAGCAGCGTCTTGGCGGAATTGGTCCGTTCGGCCTTTCATCATTTCGTGGTCATTTTGCCGGAGGAGTTGGCGGAAGCGGCGGAAGATCGCGGAAAGATCACGGTTCATCCGTTGCCCGTCCGGGAAGAGGCGACGGAGGAGGAGATCGATGAATGGGCGGAGGTGCTGCAGGAACGGATCGTCGGCCTGTGGCAGGGGGTGAGTGATGAAAACGCCTCCGGCGAGGAAAGCTAAAAGAGTCCCGAGGCCTGCAGGTTGCGACGCTTTTCTTGACATGCGGTGAGACGGTTGGCTATCATGGATATGTCCTAGCGCTGATGGTTCCGGTCCGGTGGACGTTTAACCCGTATAGAGGGAGGTCGGATGCGTCGTGAGTGAAGAGGAGAAAGAGCGGCGAAAGAAGGGGATCTCCCGCCGTAAATTCCTCACTTACACCTTGGGGGGAACGGGCGGATTCCTCGCCTCGGTGATGCTTTACCCGATGGTTCGGTTCGCCGTCGACCCCGTGACGAAAAAAGGGGCGGAAGCGGAGTTTGTCGACGTCGGTCCCGTCGACGAATTCAACGAAACCTACAAATCCGTCCAGTTCTCCATCAAGCAGGAAGACGGGTGGTACACGCCCAAAGAGGGGATGAAGCTGACCGCCTGGGTGCGGAAGAACCCCAACGGGGAAATCGTCGCCCTCTCTCCCGTCTGCAAGCATTTGGGATGCACGGTGACATGGGAGGGCAATCCCCAATTCAAGAACGAGTTTTTTTGTCCGTGCCACTTCGGCCGGTACGACGAAAACGGGGTGAACATTCCCGGTACTCCACCTACGGCTCCCCTGGACATGTACGAGACGAAGGTGGAGAACGGAAGGCTCCTCCTGGGCAAGATCTTGCCGCGAACGGGGGTGTAATGGGATGCTGCGAAAGATCTATGACTGGTTGGACCACCGTTTGGACATTACGCCGATGTGGCGCGGCTTGGCCGATCACGAGGTGCCTGAGCACGTCAACCCGGCCCACTATTTTTCCGCGTTCATCTATTGTTTCGGCGGTCTGACCTTTTTCATCGTGGTGATTCAGATTTTGTCCGGGATGTTTCTGACGATGTACTACGTGCCGGACATCGTTCACGCCCATGCGAGCGTGAAATATTTGCAGAATGAAGTGGCCTTCGGCCAAATCGTCCGGGGAATGCACCACTGGGGCGCCAGCGTGGCGATCGTCATGTTGTTCCTCCACACCCTGCGCGTCTTCTTCACCGGTGCCTACAAGCACCCCCGGGAATTCAACTGGGTGATCGGCATCCTGCTCTTTTTTGTGATGTTGGGGCTCGGCTTCACCGGTTACCTGCTGCCGTGGGACAACAAGGCGTATTTCGCCACCAAGGTAGGGGTTGAAATCGCGGCGTCCGTCCCGGTCATCGGTCCGACCATCGCCTCTTTCCTACTGGGAGGGGATATCGTCGGAGCGCGGACGCTGGCCCGATTCTTTGCTCTCCACGTGTTTTTCCTCCCGGCAGCCTTGTTGGCGCTGTTAGGAGCCCACTTTTTCCTGATCCGGAGACAGGGCATCTCCGGGCCGCTATAAGGCGAACGCGTTAGGGGGGAGATCGCTTGGCACACGATAATGGAAACCACAAGGAAATTATTTATGTCGGGGATTCGAAGGTTCGCGCCAACGGGCCCAAGCCGGCCCCGAAGGATTATTCCGAGTTCCCCGGCAGGACGGAGCCGTTTTTCCCCAACTTTCTCCTGAAAGAGTGGATGGTGGCTGTCGTTGTTCTCGTCGGGTTCATGACGCTGGTGATGGTGGAGGAACCGCCCCTCGAAAAACTGGCCGACCCGAACGATACCAGCTACATTCCCGTTCCCGACTGGTACTTCCTGTTTTTGTACCAGCTGCTCAAGTTTAAGTGGGCTGCCGGCCCCTTCGTGGTGATCGGCACGGTGGTGATCCCGGGGATCGCCTTTACCGCTCTCCTTTTGGCTCCTTGGCTGGACCGGAGCAAGGAACGGCGTCCCCTCAAGCGGCCGGTTACCACGGGCTTGATGGTATTGACGCTCGTGGCCATGGTGATTCTCACCTGGCAAGCCGTGGATGAGCACGAGAAACAGATGGCATCCGCCCCCTCGGGTGGAGGGGATGGCGGCGGCGAAATCGTCGCCCCCGATGATCCCGCCTATACGGATATTTACAAGAATCAAGCCTGTGCCCAGTGTCACGGCGAAAACCTGGAAGGGGTAAACGGACCGTCCCTTCTCGGCGTCGGGAAGAAGTTGAAGGCTGAGGACATCATGCAGATCATCGACAACGGCCGGGGAGCCATGCCTCCCGGTACCTTCCAGGGAACGGACGAGGAGAAAAAGAAGCTGGCCGAATGGCTGGCCAAGCAGAAATAAAAAATCGCACCCGGGCCGCTCGGCCCGGGCTTTTTTGCGTGAAGGGGGATGACCGATTGGTTCCGCTGCGCGGGTTTTTGATGGATAACCTGGATCGTCCCTGGATGTTGTGGTCGCTCTTTGCGGTCAACCTGCTCGGGTCCATCTACGGATTTTACTGGTACAAGGATCAGCTGATGACGACCGCAAGCTGGCTCAATCTGTTCGTTCCGGACAGTCCTACGGCCAGCAGCGCTTTTACCCTGGTGCTGCTGCTGTACGCCCTCCGGAGGAGGAGCCCCCTCATCGAGGCCTTCGCCGCCGTTACGCTGTTCAAGTACGGGGTTTGGGCGGTGGCCGTCATTCTCCTGGGGGGAATCGCGGCCACCGAACCCTTTTTGGAATCCCTGCACTGGACGGACTGGATGCTGATGTTCTCCCATACGGGGATGGCGGTGGAGGCGATCCTGTACAGCCGGTTTTTTACTTATCAGCGACATCACTTGGTGCTGGTCGGAAGTTGGACCCTGTTGAACGACGGGATGGACTACCTCCTGGATATCCATCCCTGGCTGCCGGCATCCATCAGCCATCTGGACGGATGGATCGGGCTTTTCACCCTGGGGCTCTCCTTCGTCAGTCTGCTCCTGTTTGCCCGGCTCGGGCTCCCGCCAAGGGAGGAGCGGAAATGGAGCTTCCGGTTGGTCGGCATGTAAGAAGGCTTCCGGGAGGGTTTTCCCTCCCGGGATTGTGGGGTTGGAAAAACGGGAGGGGCGGAGGTTAAAATTGACGCAAATTTATTAAGTAAATATGAAAAAATTTGACTCTTAAAAAGTATTTGATGTATACTCATGGTAGTCGTTTTTCCTGAAAAAGGGGGTTGCTCATCCGTGAAAAAGCGCCTTTTCGCAACGGCTTCCATTATTTTTTTATTCGCCCTCCTGTCGACGGGATGCGGAGGGAAAAGTGACGCCGGAGACGGAGAAATCGTGCTCAAGGTGGGTCACATCGCTCCGGAGGAGCATTCCTACGCGAAGGGATTCAATCAGTTTGCCGAGGCGGTGGAAAAGGAGACCGGCGGCAAAGTCAAATTCGAAATATACGGAAACGGGCAATTGGGCGGCGAGAGGGAAATCATCGAGCAAGTGCAGCTCGGGTCACTGGATATGACGGTGGTTACCGCGGGGCCTGTCGGTAATTTCGTGGAGGAATTTTCGGTATTGGAGATGCCCTTCTTGTTCCGAGACCTGGACCATGTGTACAAGACGCTGGATGGGGAGATCGGTCAAGAGCTGATGGGCGAGCTGGAAAAGGCGGGATTTAAAGCCCTCGGCATCTGGGAAAACGGGATGCGCCATCTAACCAATAACAAGAGGCCGATCCGCTCTCCGGAGGACTTGAAGGGAATGAAGATGCGGACGGTGGAAAACGACGTCTATGTGGAGACATACAGAGCCCTGGGAGCCGATCCGACTCCGATCGCCTTCCCGGAGGTGTACACCTCCCTGCAGCAGCATGTCGTGGACGGTTTGGACTCCTCTTACGGTGTCTTCCACTCCACCAAATTGTATGAAGTGCAGAATCATTTGAGCGAAGTCGGCATTTACTATGCGGCGGCACCACTTTTGATGAATAAAGACAAGTTCGAATCGCTTCCGGAGGATGTGCAGCAGGTTCTCGTTGAAAAAGGGAGAGAATTTGCCGAGGTTCAGCGTCAGATCAATCAGGAGATGGAAAAGGAACAAAAGGAGGATTTCATCAAAAAAGGCGGGAAAGTGGTGGAGGCGAAGGACTTGGATCTGGAAGCGTTCCGGAAGGCGGTTCAGCCGGTCTATGAAAAATACAGGGACCGTTTCGGGGACATGGTGGAGCGGATTGAAGCAGTGAAATGAAGCAATCATCCTGGGGGTCGGGCTTTCTTGTGGAACAAAGCGATCAGAGGGATCAACCGGACCGTGGAAAATTTGACGGCTCTCTTTCTGGCCGCGATGGTGGTTCTGATCTTCCTGCAGATTCTCATGCGCCTTGTCATGGCTAAGTCGTTCTCTTGGACTGAAGAAGCGGCGCGCTATCTCATGATTTGGTTGACTTTCCTGGCCGCATCCTACGGATTCCGGCGCGGCGCCCACGTCGGCGTCTCGGTGATCGTCGAACGCCTCCCGATGCGGTTTCAGAGATGGGTTCAGGCGGTGGCCGGACTTGTGTGCCTCGTGTTTTTCGCGCTGCTGGTGATTTTCGGGTTCGAATTGATGGATCGGTCGATGATGCAGCACTCGCCGGCCCTCAATTTCCCGATGGGATACGTCTATTCAGTGATTCCGATCAGCGGAATCCTCATGGCCTTGAACCTGATCGATGTGCTCATCCGGACGATTCGGACGGGAAGAGGAGGGGAGCGGAGCTGATGGCCATTTTGTTATTCGTCGTCTTTTTGATCCTACTCGTCATCAATGTTCCGATCGCCATCGGCCTGGCGATGTCCGCGGTGATCGTGCTGGCCGCAAGTTCCGAAATCCCGCTGGTCATGCTTCCGCAGAAGATGTTTGCCGCGATGGATTCCTTCCCGCTCATGGCGGCTCCCTTTTTTATTCTGGCCGGAAAGCTGATGGAGCACGGAGGTATTTCCGAGCGGCTCGTACAATTTGCCAACAGTCTGGTCGGCCGGATCCGGGGCGGGCTGGCCCATGTATCCATTATCGCCTGCATGTTTTTTGCCGCGGTTTCGGGTTCGGCCACCGCCACGACGGCCGCGGTGGGAGGGATCATGATTCCGGCGATGGTGCGGGCCGGCTATGACCGACCCTTTTCGACGGCGGTGCAATCGGTTGCCGGCACAACGGGCATTCTCATCCCGCCGAGCGTCCCGATGGTGCTGTATGGGGTATCCGCGGGAGCATCCATCAGCACCCTGTTTCTCGCGGGAATCGTTCCCGGGATCCTGGTAGGCTTGTCCCTGATGGCGGCGGCTTACCTCATGAGCCGGAGCCGCGGATACCGTACCGACGATCAGAAGGTCAGCCTGAGGGAGATCGGCCGCCGATTCGTCCGTTCCTTCCCGGCGATCTTTATGCCCGTCATCATTCTCGGTGGCATTTACAGCGGCCTGTTCACCCCGACCGAGGCGTCGGTGGTCGCTGTCGTGTACGGTCTGGTTGTGGGGGTGTTCGTGTATAAGGAGCTCGACCTGAACAAATTGCGGGGAATCTTTGTATCTTCGGCCGAAACCACTTCGGTCATCCTGTTGATGATCGGGACGGCGGCTCTGTTCGGCATGGTGTTGACCCGGGAACAGGTTCCGCAAAGCGTGGCGGAATGGTTGGCGAGCGCCAATCTGTCATCAATCGAAGTATTGCTGCTTGTCAACCTGCTCCTGCTCCTGGTCGGCACCTTCATGGAGGTGATCGCGGCGATCATCATCCTGACGCCGATTTTGCTTCCGGTGGTGACGGGTATCGGCGTGGATCCCATTCATTTCGGCGTGATCATGATCACCAATCTGGCGATCGGGCTGATCACCCCGCCGGTGGGGCTCTCGCTGTATGTCGGTTCCCAGGTGGGGGGTGTGCGGTTCGAAAAGCTGGTGCGGGCGGTGTTCCCCTTTTTGTGGATCATGATCGTGGACGTCCTGTTGGTCACGTTCGTTCCCGGTCTCACCTTGATCGGAGATTAGGGGGCTTTTTCAGGAATCGGCTTGCAGTCCGGCCCTCTTCGGCGCACAAAATCCCTTTCATACCCGGGACAGGCACCGTATATGTATGGTAGAAGAAAAAGCTTTTGCAATCAGGTCGTGAAAGGGAGACGAAATATTGTGTACAAGCCGCAGATTTTGCGATGGTTGGCCATCGTTTCGATCATCGTCTTCATCCTTTCTCCCGCCCTGGGGAGAGCGGACCGGGCCGATGCCGACTCCTGGACAAAACAGGCGGAAGAGATTCATCGGCTGGTGAAGGAGAAGAAATGGGCGGAGGCGCGGAAACCGCTGGCCCGCTTGGCGGCCGATTTTTCCCGGGCGGATTTTTCCGATGAGAGGGTGTCCATCGAGGCGATCCACACCCTGTCCGAATGCCTGCTCGATCTGGAAGGGAAGCTGAACCAGATCCGTCCCGATCAGGAATTGATCCTCGCTTCGGCGGTCCGGCTCCGCTTGGCCTTCGACGCCCTTTCCCATCCGAATCAGCCGCTGTGGCTCGAACGCTACCCGGAAATGATGCGGAAAATCGAACAATTGGAGCAGGCGGTGCAATCGGGGAACGAGGGGGAAGTGCGGGAGGCGGTCGAAAAGCTGTTCAACGAGTACCAGTTGATCCGCCCCGCTGTCGTGGTGTCCAAGACGCCCCAGACGACGGCCAAGGTGGATTCGATGATCGCGTTTATCCGCGGTCAGTCCGACGGCGCGGAACGGGATCGTCAAGGGCTGATGAACGGGGTGAAGCGATTCAAGCAGATGATGGAACCGCTCTTTTACGGGTCGGAGGAGGAGGTGATCGCCCTGGCCCGGTGGACCGATCCACCGGAGGTTCTCCCGTTTCTGTGGGTGGGGGCGGTGATTGCCTCGGTGCTCGCCTACGTGGGATGGAGGAAATACCGGGCGGAACAGGTGGCGGTGCGAGGGTGAGGGGGCCTGTCAGGCCCCTTCGGGAGATTCCTTTTCATAGGTAAACCCTTCTCCCAGCACATCCCTCACATCGTGCACGGTCACGAAGGCGTAGGGATCCACCGAATGCACCAAATGTTTCAGGCGGGGGAGTTCCGGGCGGCTGAGGACGACGAAGAGAACCTCTTTTTCGGTTCCGGTGTACGCTCCTTTCCCCTTCAGCAGGGTCACCCCTCGGTTCATCTCCTTGGTGATCCGCTCGGAGATGGCCGCGGCGGAGTTGGAGATGATGGTGACGCCCTTGGCGGCGTTCAAGCCTTCCACGACGAAATCGACCACCCGGGCGCCGACGAATACGGCCACCAGCGTGTACATCGCCTTTTCCCTGCCGATGTGAAAGGCGGACAGGGCGATGACGACGAAGTCGAAGACCATGAAGGTGCGTCCGATGCTCCAGTCCAAGTATTTTTGGGCCAAGCGGGCGATGATGTCCACCCCTCCGGTGGTGCCGCCGGTGCGGAAGATCAGGCCGAGGCCGACGCCGACCAACACGCCTGTGTAGAGAGCGGCGAGCAGCAGGTCACCGGGCAGGGGATCGCCCCAGCCTTCGGTGAGCCACAAAAAAAAGGAAACGGCATTGGTGCCGATAATGGTGTAGATCAGCGTCTGTTTGCCGAACACTTTGTAACCGATGAAATACAGGGGAATGTTCAGGGTGAAGATGACCAGCCCCGGGGAGAGGCCGAACAAATAGTGGACGAGCAGGGCAATTCCGGTAAACCCGCCTTCCCCCAGCTTGTTTGGCACCGCAAAATAGTTGATGCCCAGGGAGAAGATAAAGGCTCCCGCGAGAATCATGAGGATGTTTTTTGCGTGCTTCTTTATCTGCTTATTCATCGAGATCGCCTCCGAGTGATTCGAATGCGAAGAAACGGCCGGCATTTCCGGCCGTTTCGCTGTTCAATCCCGCTTTATTATACATACCCCCGAAGGCCAAGGCAATACGGAGAGGGTTTGTTTTCGTGGGACAATTGAGTTACCATGGAGGAGAAATCGGAGGGATGCAGCAGATGGACGGGAAAACCCTGAGACAGTTGCAGCAGGAAGTGGATGCGTATATCGGTCAATTCCGCGAAGGGTATTTCAAACCGCTCTCCATGCTGGCGCGGATGGCCGAGGAAGTGGGCGAACTGGCCCGCGAAGTGAATCACCGATACGGGGAAAAGCCGAAAAAACCCGATGAGGCCGAGGGAGAAATCGCGATGGAACTGGCGGATATCCTGTTCATCGTGATCTGTTTCGCCAATTCCATGGGCATCGACCTGGAAGAGGCCTTCAATCGGGTGATGCACAAATACAATACCCGGGACGCCGACCGGTGGACCCGGGTCGATTCGGAATGAACGGAAGGGAGGGGAGCGTTTCGGCTGCGGCGGCCGGAACGCACAGACCGTGAAACCGATCCGGGTTGCCGTTGCGGGGGCAAACGGCCGGATGGGCCGTGAAGTGGTAAAGATGTTGGTTCAGGATGAGACCTTTGAATTCGTCCGCGGCATTTCCCGCACGCAAGGAGGAAAGGATGTCGGGGAATCGATCGGCCTCGGCTCTCTGGGGGTCACCTTTTCCGATTCCCTGGAGTCGGCGCTTTTGGAGAACCGGCCGGACGTGCTGGTTGATTTCACCATTCCCGCGGCGGTCAAGCGTCATGCCGAAATCGCCCTGGAGATGGGGGTTCGTCCGGTGGTGGGAACCACCGGCTTGGCGGAGGGGGAGATCGCAGAACTCGCCCGCTTGAGCGAAGAGCGCCGGGTGGGGGCGGTGATCGCCCCGAACTTCGCCATCGGCGCGGTACTGATGATGATGTTCGCCGCCCGGGCGGCCAAATATTTTCCCCACGTGGAGATCATCGAGATGCACCACGACCGGAAACTGGACGCTCCTTCGGGCACGTCCCTCAAGACGGCGGAGATGATCGCCCGAAATCGGCCCGAGATCCGTCAGGGACATCCCGAAGAAAAGGAAACTCTGGAGGGGGCCCGGGGCGGATATCGACACGGGTTCCGCATTCACAGCATCCGGTTGCCGGGGATGGTCGCCCACCAGGAAGTGATTTTCGGGGGTCCCGGGCAAACGCTGACCCTGCGCCACGATTCGATTCACCGGGAATCGTTCATGCCGGGCGTCAAGCTGGCCATTCAAAAGGTGATGAATCTCGACCGCCTGGTCTACGGTCTGGAACATCTCCTGGAGGAGTAGGGTGAGAAGAGTGAAATCTTTTTCCCGCGTTTCGTTGCTGTGGGGAGAGACCCCGATCCATCCCCTTCCCCGTTTCGCCGAGGCGATCGGGCTTAAGAGTTGTTGGATCAAACGGGACGATTTGACGGGGATCGCCTTCGGCGGAAACAAGCTGCGCAAATTGGAATACCTGCTCGGGGACGCGATTTCCAGGGGATGCGATCTGCTCATCACCGGAGGGAGCCCCCAGTCCAATCACGCCCGGCTGACCGCGGCGGTGGCCCGGAAAGCGGGCATGGACGTGTGGCTCTGTTTTTCCGGGAGAAACCCTGGAGAAGAACAGGGAAATCTGCTGCTCGACAAACTTTTCGGGGCATCCATCCGCATGACGGGCAAGTACGGCTCGGAGGCCTTGCTGGCTGCGATGGAGGAGCTGGCCCGTGAGGCGGAAGGGGAAGGGCGAAAACCCTACGTGATTCCCGTGGGCGGCTCCACTCCGATCGGTGATTACGGGTACAAACGGGCCTGGGATGAGTGGCGCCGACAAGCGGACAAGTTGAGTCTTCCGCCCATCGACTACCTCGTGGTTCCCGTAGGAACCGGCGGCACGCTGGCGGGCTTGGCCGCGGGGAAGCGGCTTTCGCCGGCGCCGGTCGGTCTCGTCGGGTTCAGCGTGTGGCAGAAGGCTTCCGTCGCCCGCGCGGAAACCCTGCGACTGGAGCGGTCTCTGCTTTCACAATTGGGGGTCGATGGCGGAGAAGAGGGCGACTATCTGATTTTCGACGAGTATATCGGTCCCAAGTACGGCGTTCCGTCCCGGGAGGGAATGGAGGCGATCCGTCTGCTGGCCTGGACGGAGGGGATTCTGGTCGATCCCGTGTATACGGCCAAGGCCCTGGCGGGAGTGATCGGTCTGGCGCGCCGGGGAGACTGGAAGGACAAGCGGGTTCTTTTTTGGCACACCGGCGGCACGCCGGCGCTCTTCACCCATGCCAAAACCCTCGCGGACGGGGTGGAAAGGGTATGAACATCGCTCT
Organism: Planifilum fimeticola; assembly: GCF_003001905.1. Classification (NCBI taxonomy): domain Bacteria; kingdom Bacillati; phylum Bacillota; class Bacilli; order Caryophanales; family Thermoactinomycetaceae; genus Planifilum; species Planifilum fimeticola. The sequence goes on along the minus strand of NZ_PVNE01000017.1, from coordinate 27,324 downwards.
GATCGCCCACGATCGGAAAAAGGATGAGATGGTTCGCTTTGCCATCGCCTACAAACACCTGCTTAAAAAGCATCGCCTCTTTGCCACGGGAACCACGGGAAAGCGGATTGCCGAAGCCGCCGGGCTGTCGGTTCACCGCTTTTTGTCGGGCCCGTTGGGCGGCGATCAGCAGATCGGGGCCAAAGTGGCGGAGAACGAAATGGACTGCATCATTTTTTTGCGGGATCCTTTGACCGCCCAGCCCCATGAACCGGACATCCTTGCCCTGCTGCGCCTGGCCGACGTTCACCAGATCCCGCTGGCCACCAATCTGGCCACGGCGGAAGTGTTGATTCGATCGATCGAACAGGGGGATTTCGCCTGGAGGGATGTCGTCAAAAGCGGAAGGAGGCGGAAGGAGGAGTGAAACCGAAAGAATCCACCCCGGTGGCGATCCTCGCCTTCGGGGCGCATCCCGATGATGTGGAAATCGGGGCGGGGGGCATCCTGGCCAAGCATGCGAAGGCCGGGCGCAGAACGGTCATCTGCGATCTGACGGAGGCGGAGCTTTCCTCCAACGGCACGGTGGAGACCCGGAGGGGGGAAGCCCGCAGAGCGGGTGAAATCCTGGGGCTTGCGGACCGGATCAATCTGGGGTTTCCCGACAGGGGGCTGGGGAGCCGGGAACAGATTGAACAGATGGCCCGGGTGATTCGACGTTTCCGCCCCCGGGTGGTGCTGGCTCCTTATCCGAAGGATCGCCATCCGGATCATGTCGCCGCCGGACAGATGGTGAAGGAAGCGGTGTTCGACGCCGGGATCCGCAAGCTGGACCTGGGCGGGGATTTGCCCGCCCACCGGGTGGAGCGGCTTTACTATTATTTCATCAATGATATCGACCGGCCGCACCTGATCGTCGACATCAGCGAGGTTTACGAACAAAAAGAGGCGGCGATCCTTGCATACCGGAGCCAGTTTCTCCGGAAAGAGGGGGAAGTGGACACCCCCCTCAACCGACCTCAATACCTGGCGATGGTTCGGGGACGCGCCCAGCTTTGGGGGCAACAAATCGGCGCGGACTATGCGGAAGGGCTGGCGGCGGACCGCCCCCCTTCCGTGGAGTGGCTCGCATGAGAAGGGAGAAAACCCGATTGAATATCGGCATCACCTGCTATCCGACCCATGGGGGTTCCGGCGTGATCGCCACGGAGTTGGGCAAGTGGATGGCCGAGAAGGAGCATGAAGTTCATTTTATCACCCACGATATGCCCTTTCGTCTCGGGCGGTTTGACCGGAACATTTTTTATCACGGAGTGGAAGCCAATCAATACGCGGTCTTCAAATACCCCCCTTACGACCTGGCGCTGGCCAGCCGGATGGCTCAGGTGGCCAAGGTTCATCGTTTGGACCTGCTCCATGTGCATTACGCGGTGCCCCACGCCATCTGCGCCTACCTGGCCAAGCAGATGGTCGGTCCCGGGCTGAAGGTGGTGACCACCCTGCACGGGACGGATATCACCGTGTTGGGAGAGGATTCCTCCCTTCGGGATATCATCTGTTTCGGCATTCGCGAGAGCGATGCGGTGACCGCCGTCTCCAAGGATTTGGTCAAGCAGACCCGGGAGTTGTTCCGGATCGAACGCCCGATCGACCTCGTCTACAATTTCGTCGACTGCCGGGTCTACTATCCCCGGGAGGTATCGGGTTGGCGGCGGGAGATCGCTCGCCCCGGCGAAAAAATTCTGCTGCACATATCCAATTTCCGTCCCGTCAAGCGGGCGACCGACGTGATTCGCATCTTTCATCGGGTCCGGGAGCAGGTGCCGGCCCGGCTTTTGATGATCGGAGAGGGGCCGGAATGGTCGCGGGCGGTGCAGCTGGTGCAGGAGCTCAATATCGAACCCTATGTGGAGTTCCTGGGTAAGAAAGACGAAGTGGCCCAATGGATTTCCCTGGCCGATCTCCTGCTCCTTCCCTCGGAGAAGGAGAGCTTCGGCCTGGTTGCTCTGGAGGCGATGGCCTGCGGCGTTCCCACGGTCGGATCGGATACCGGCGGGCTGCCGGAGGTGGTCGTCCACGGGCAGACGGGCTATTTGGCCGGGGTGGGCGATGTGGAAACCATGGCGCGTTATGCGGTTCGTTTGCTGACCGATCCGGACCTCCACCGCAAGTTCTCGGAGAGCGGTATCGCCCGCGTCCGGAAATATTTTTGCGTGGATCGGGTTGCAGAGCAGTATGAGGCCATCTATCGCCGCGTGCTCGGGGAGGGATGAGGAGGATGGATCCCTGCCAGGCCGCTCTGTCGATTGTCAACGCGTTGGAGGAAGCCGGATTTCAGGCCTATCTGGTGGGCGGATGCGTTCGCGATCGGCTGCTCGGAAGAGAGCCGGAGGATTATGACGTCTGCACCGACGCCCGGCCGGAACAGATTCAAACCCTGTTTCCGCGAACGATCGCCACGGGCATCCGCCACGGGACGGTGACCGTCATCGCGGGAGGGCACCCGGTGGAGGTGACCACCTTCCGCGTCGAAGGCGCGTACCGGGATGGGCGCAGACCCTCCCATGTCCGTTTTGTTCGGCGTGTGGAGGAGGATTTGGCCCGGAGGGATTTCACCATCAATGCGATGGCAGTGGACCGGAGGGGAAGGCTCATCGATCCCTTCGGCGGTCAAGGGGATCTAAAGAGGCGGGTGATCCGGACAGTCGGGGCAGCTGATGACCGCTTTCGGGAAGATGCCCTCCGGATGGTGCGGGCGATTCGCCTCGCGGCGCAACTCGAATTCACCCTTCACCCGGAAACGGAGGAAGCGATCCGGCGGATGGCTCCCGATTTGGCCCGCCTGTCGGTGGAAAGGGTTGTCCAGGAGTTGGAGAAAATCTGGAAGACCCGCCGGTCGTCAAAGGCCATCGCCTCCTTGTTTCGGCTGGGGATGATGGACCACCTCCCCCCCTTCCGCCGGTGGGAGTTGCCCTCCTCTGCTTGTCTTTCCCCCTTGACCGTCCTGGATGAGGCCCCTTCCCGTCGGATGCGCTGGGCGCTCCTGCTCCATCTGTGCGGTCAAAAGCCGGAGGAGGCAGCCAGGCGCCTCAGGGAACTCCGCCTTCCGAGGCGGGATGTGGAGGAAATCGGCCGGCTGTATCGCTCCGCCGCATCCTGGCCCCCTATCCTGACGGAAGAAGAGGGAAAGAGAAGGATTTTCCGCGACGGAATCCGGTTTTGCCGGGAAGCGCTGGAGTTATCCCAAAGGCTGGGGGCGATCGATGCGGAGGAGCGCCTGGGCCAGTCCGAAGCGTTAAACCGTTGGAGCGACGAGATGCCGATCCGCCGGATGGGGGAATTGGCCGTGAACGGGAAGGATCTGATCGATGCAACGGGCCGTCCCTCCGGCCCCTGGGTGGGGCACACCCTGGAGCGCTTGGCGGATGCGGTCATCCTGGGGCGACTGGCCAACGATCATCAACAGCTGATAGAGGAAGGTGTTCGGATTGGGAGGGACACGACAGCAGATCCTGGCGATGATGATTGAAAAAGGGGACGACTTCGTGTCAGGGGAGGAAATCAGTCGGAAGCTCGGCCTCAGCCGGACCGCCGTCTGGAAGCACATTGAGGAGCTGCGGCGGGAGGGTTATCAAATTGAGGCGCGCCAAAGAAGTGGATATAGACTGGTTTGTATACCAGACCGCATACTGCAAGAAGAAATCACCCGAAACCTCTCCACCCGCTCCTTCGGCCGCGCCCTTCGCACCTTGAAGACCGTCGACTCCACGCAAATGGTCGCCCATCAGTGGGCCCAGGAAGGGGCGCCCGAAGGGGCGGCGGTCATCTCCGAAGAACAGACGGCCGGGCGGGGAAGGCTGGGCCGGTCCTGGCACTCGCCGCCGGGTTCGGGCATCTGGATGAGCCTCATCCTCCGCCCTCCCATCCCGATTGCTCGTGCGCCCCAGCTGACGTTGATGGCTTCGGTCGGGATCACCCGCGCTCTCCAACGGGAGACGTGCCTTCCGGTTCGGATCAAATGGCCCAATGATCTGCTGATCCGGGACAAGAAGGTGTGCGGCATCCTGACGGAGCTTCGCGGTGAGCAGGACCGGGTTCATTATGTGGTGCTGGGTGCAGGGATCAACGTGAATATCGGCGTGGAGGCGTGGCCGCCGGATCTTAGAGAGAAGGTGACTTCCCTCTCGACGGAAGCGGGAAGGACCTTTCGGCGCTCTCCCTTGATTGCCGCCATTTTGGAGGAGCTGGAGAAGATTTATGAGCAGTACCTGCACCAGGGCTTTTCGACGATCCGGAAGGAGTGGGAAAGGCTGTCGGGTATCCTCGGCCGCCCGGTCACAGCACGAAACCCGGATGGAGAGATGACGGGGATCGCCCGGGGATTGAACGAGGACGGCGCTTTGCTCCTGGAGACGGAAGGGGGACTGACTCCGGTCTACTCGGCGGAAATCAGCGCGGGTTGCGAAACCCGACCTTTTTGATTAACCTAGAAGAGAAGGCGGCATCCGAGAGGAGCCGTACTGACGGATTTCTTCGTTCAATTGAAAACATTCTGCTTCGAGCCCGAGGGACGGAGACAGAGGATTGGCGAAAAAGGAGCGCCTTTGGTCCTTTGTGGGCTGAAGGCGTTTTTTCTTCTCCTCCCCGGAGCCGCAAACAGGGGGGAAACACATGGGCAAGGCTTCAAAGGTGACGACTCGTTCTCTCTCCCGGATGAAGAAAAAGGGAGAGCCCATCGCCATGCTGACGGCCTACGATTACCCGTCGGCCAGGTTGGCGGAGGCGGCGGGCGTCGATGTCATCCTGGTCGGGGATTCTCTCGGAATGGTTGTGTTGGGCTACGATTCAACCGTCTCCGTCACCCTGGACGACATGATGCATCACACCAAGGCGGTGGTCCGGGGTTCCAAACGGGCCATGGTTGTGGCCGATCTTCCTTTCTTGACGGCTCATCTGGGAAAGGAGGAGGTTCTCAGGTTGGCCGGCCGCCTGATGCAGGAGGGCGGAGCCCAGGGGGTGAAAATGGAGGGCGGCGAGGCGATCGTTGACGCGGTGCGGGCCTGCACAGCCGCCGGAATTCCGGTGATGGGCCACCTGGGTTTGACTCCCCAATCGGTGCACCAGTTGGGGGGATACCGGATTCAGGGAAAGGATGCGGAGGTGGCCCGGCGCATTCTCCGGGAGGCGCGCATGCTGGAGGAGGCCGGCATCTTTGCCCTGGTGCTGGAGTGCGTTCCGGAGGAACTGGCCCGGGAAATCACCAGGGCGGTCGGCGTCCCCACCATCGGGATCGGGGCGGGGCGCCATTGCGACGGGCAAGTTCTGGTTTATCACGACGTGTTGCAGATGGCCAGCGATCTCAAGCCCTCCTTTGTCAAGGCTTACGCCGAAGTGGGCGATCAGATACTGGGCGCCCTTCGCCGTTATGTGGAAGATGTCCGCGAAAGGCGGTTCCCGGAAGAGGAGCACGTCTTTCACTCCTCCGAAGTTCAGGCGTCCCTGTACGGCGGGAGAGGGGGAGATAAAGGATGAAAACCGTGGAAACCGTCAAGGAGTTGCGATCTTGTCTCCGCCCCCTGAGGGACCGGCGAATCGGCCTGGTCCCCACCATGGGATACCTGCATGAGGGTCATGTTTCCCTGATCCGGAAAGCCCGGGAGGAATGCGATGTCGTGGTGCTTTCCGTCTTCGTCAATCCCCTTCAGTTTGGCCCTCAGGAAGATTTTGCGCGATACCCCCGGGATCTGGAGAGGGACGCCCGGATCGCCGAACAGGCGGGCGTCGATTTTCTCTTCGCCCCGCCCGTGGAAGAGATGTATCCGCAACAGCCGCTCACCAAAGTGACCGTTTCGCAATTGACCGACCGGTTGTGCGGCGCCTCCCGCCCCGGCCACTTCGACGGAGTGGCCACGGTGGTGGCCAAGTTGTTCCACATCGTCGAACCGGATCGCGCCTATTTCGGAATGAAGGATGCCCAGCAGGTGGCCGTGGTGGAACAAATGGTCCGGGATCTCCACTTTCCCGTGACGGTGGTTCCCTGTCCCACGGTGCGGGAGGAGGACGGACTGGCCCTCAGTTCCCGAAATGTCTACCTGTCCGCCGAGGAGCGGAGCCAGGCGACCGTTTTGTCCGCGGGTCTTCGTGAAGTGGCCGAGAAGGTGAAACGCGGGGAAATGACCCTGGCAAGCCAGGCGATCGATTATCTGAAGCGGCGGATTTCCTCCAAACCCCTGGCCCGGATCGATTATGTGGACGTGCTTGCCTTCCCCGAACTGACTCCGGTGAAAGAGCTTACAGGGCGACGGGTGATCGTCGCCGTCGCCGTCCGATTCGGATCCACCCGCCTGATCGACAACATCATTCTGCACGAAAAGGAGGATCTGCCATGTTCCGCACGATGATGAAGGCCAAAATTCACCGGGCCACCGTGACTGAAGCCAATCTCAACTACGTGGGAAGCGTCACCATCGACGAAGAACTGCTCGAGCGGGTGGATATTTTGCCCAACGAGAAGGTACAGATCGTCAACAACAACAACGGGGCCCGGATGGAAACCTACGTGATTCCCGGACCCCGGGGCAGCCGGACTGTCTGCCTAAACGGCGCCGCGGCCCGATTGGTGCAACCGGGCGACAAGGTGATTATCATCGCCTATGCCCTGATGGATGAAAAGGAAATTGCAAACCACCGTCCCCGGATCGCCATCATGGGTGAAGAAAACGAAATTATCGAGGTGATCGGTGAAGAGCTCCACGGAACGGTGATTACCTCCTGATCCGTCCGTTTTGATCCGTCGGGAAAATCCCGGCGGATTTTTTTATTTCCACTGGACATAATCCCCTGTAGCATCCCTTGGTGGTCGAGGAGGGTCCAAATGTTTCACCAGTGGATACAAACAGTGAAGGGAGCGCTGAAGGATATCGAAAGGAAGTACCCTGCCAGCCCGCCGGCGGAAAGGGAGCGACTGCGGGAGAGGTTTTTTCAGATCAAGAGGGTTTGCGACAACCTCCTGGAGACCTGGGCCGACATCGAAGATCAGATCGCCCGCCTGTCCCGCGAGCATCCGGAGTTGGCGGAGGAGGGGGAGGAACTGGAGGGGGAATTTGAACTGGATGAGATGGTGGTGCGCCGCTTCCGTCAAGGGCAGGGGTTTTATCAATTGAACATGTTCGTCGAAGCGGAAGAAGCCTTCCGGGAAGTTGTGGAGGAGGAGCCGGAATTTTTGCTGGGACGGATGTACCTGGCCTTGAGCCACTTTCAGAAAGGAAAGATGGATGAAGCCCACCGGCATTTTCAGTTGATCGCCTCCACGACGAATCACGACGTGTTTATCGCCTTCGCCCATCACATGATGGGGTGTGTCCGCGTCCGGGAGGGGGATGAGCGGGGGGCGATCCGTCAGTTCCGGAAAGCCCTCTCCTATCGGCAAAACGAGGGGGACACCTGGTTCAATCTGGGTGCTTGCCACTATCGGCTCGGTGAGTATCACGAAGCGATCCCCTGTTTTTATCAGGCCCTGCTGTTGGATGAAAATGACGGCGAATCGATGTGGATGCTGGCCAATTGCCATCGAAAATTGAAGCAGTGGGACAGCGTCGCCTACTGGCGGATGATGGCCTTTGAAAAGACCGACAGCCTGCAGGTGATGGAAACCATCGCCCGGGATTACGAAGAGATGGGAGAGACGGAAAAGGCCATCTCCTGGTATCGCAAAATTCTCAGTCGGGATGCGAGGCGGATCGCCGCATATCAGGGAATGGGCTGGAACACCTGGGTTGCCGGCAGGGGTCGGGAGGCCCTGGCCTGGTTGAAGAAGGGGTTGTCACTGGCGCCCGGGGATCCGGACCTCCTGTTCACCTACGCCTGGATTTTGTTGGAACATGGAGATGTCGGAAAGGTGGAAGCGATCATCAACCGCATTCCCGTGGAATGGTCGGAGCAGCCCCTGTGGTTGGTGATCCGCTCCCGGGTGTTCACCCACCGGACCAACTTTGAAGAGGCGCAGCTGGCGGCCGAGCGGGTCATCGAGCAGGAGAAGCCCCGGATTCGAGCGCTCGGGCATTATCAGCTGGGCAGGGTGTTGTTGGAGAAAGGAGACGCCGCGCGGGCGGCCAGCCACTTCCGGAAAGCCCGCGATCTGGACTCCGGCTGGAAAGATCCCCTCTTTTACGAAGGGGTTTGTCACATGCTCGAAGGACGGCCCGAAGAGACCCGGAATTGTTGGACAGAGTTGGTCCGAAGCTGATGTCCCCTGGATTTTCCTCGGTGAATCATCTTCCGGACGCTCATCCTAAGAAAGGAGGTGATCGGGTTGCACACCATATGGAAGGGATCGATCAGTTTCGGACTGGTGAACATTCCGGTGCGCATGTACGCGGCGACGGACGAAAAGCAGGTCTCGTTCCGCCATCTTCACCGGCCGTGCAAAACGCCCATCCGCTACACCCGCACCTGTCCCACGTGCAACAAGGAGGTTTCCTGGGACGAGGTGGTCAAGGGGTACGAATACGCCGACGGGCGATTCGTGTTGATGGAAAAGGAGGAACTGGAGTCGATCCTTCCGGACAATCGCCGTTCCATCGAAATATTGGACTTTGTGGACCTCAAGGAGATCGACCCGATCTATTTCGACCGTTCTTACTTTCTCGGTCCCGGAGACACCGGGGAGAGGGCTTACGCCCTATTGCGGGAAGCCATTGAATCGACAGGAAAGATCGGAGTGGCTCAACTGACGATCCGATCCAAGCAGTCGCTGGCGGTCGTCCGGTCCTACCGGCGCTCGCTGGTGATGGAAACCATTTTCTACCCCGACGAGGTGCGAAACGCCGATCGGGTGCCCGGATTGCCGGAGGAAACGGAGCTGCCGGAGAAGGAGCTGGAAATGGCCCGACAGCTGATCGGGAACTTGTCCACTTCCTTTGATCCCGAAAAATACAAGGACCGTTACCGCGAGTCCCTCGAGGCGATCATCGAGAAGAAGATTCGCGGGGAGGAAATCGTCGAGGCGCCCGAAACCCGCCCGGAGAAGGTGGTCGATCTGATGGAAGCCCTCAAGGCCAGTCTGGAAGCGACCCAGCCCAAGGGGAAAGGGAAGCGGAAGAAAAAGTCGGGCGGCTGAGCGCAGGATCATTCCCCGATCCAATAACGAATGTGGGTCATTTCCTGCGTCGGCCGCTCCTTCACCACATGCCCATCTTCATCGGTGATTACTTCGATTTGACGGTAATGATCCACCTTCCAGCCGCCGTGAACACTGGATCCCTCGTATTGTTCCAGGTACTCCGAACGGTAGGACGGGGCTTCCGGCCTGGCCATCGACGGCACCTCGACGGGAGGCGCCCAGTAGTGACGAACCAGGATGAGGGCGGTCAACATGAAATTGACAGCCACGGCGGTGTACAAGGCGGCGCTTTTCCAACGGTTTTTCCCGGACCAAGACATGGGAATCCTCCGCGAATGAAGGGTTTGTACCAAATATATGGGAATCAACGGCGGTTTAGAATCTTTTCCGAAGGTATCCGGGGGCGAAGAGCATATGTGGACGAAGGAACGGAATCCCGGACCGATCCGGCCGATGGAACCGGTGCTTTCGCAACGGGTGATTGAAGGTACGGATCGCTTGTATCAGGTCAAGTGGGACGGAGTCCGGGCGTTGGCTCACGTGAAAAAGGGGTCGGTTCGCCTGTGGAACCGGCGCCAGCGGGAGCGGACGGAAACCTATCCGGAATTGGTTGCTGCGCTGGGGGAAACGGCCGCAAGCGGCGCGCTGATGGATGGGGAAGTGATCGCTCTGGATCCCGGGACGGGAAAACCCGATTTTTTCCGGGTGCTGAAAAGGGATCTGCCCCGACGCATCGGTCCGGGATTGATGGAGAGGATTCCGGTTTACTATGTGGTGTTTGATCTGATCTATTTGGATGGGAAATGGCTGACCGATCAACCCCTCGAAAAACGGCTGGAGCGGCTGGCCCGCATCCTCCCCGATTCAGGTCGGATTCATCTTTGCGACAGCTATGATGACGGAGAGGCGCTATGGAAGCGCACCGGGGAACAGGGATTGGAAGGGATCGTAATCAAGGAGCGGCTGGGGCGCTATCACATCGGGAAAAAGCACCCCACTTGGCTCAAAGTGAAACATTTCCGGCAGTTGGAGGCGGTCGTCGTCGGCGTCACGCTGCGGCAGGGGCGGGTCAATTCGCTGCTTCTGGCCCGGGAGGAGGAAGGAAGCTTCACCTACATCGGCCGGGCCTCCTCCGGTCTGGATCAGGAACGCATCGAGGCCCTGACGAGGGTGTTGCCCCACATCCGGCGGGAAGGTCCCCCGCTTTCTCTCACTCGCGTCCCGCCTGCGGCGAAGATTTGGGTGGAACCCCTGCTTCGGGCTCAAATCCGTTTTTTGGAATGGACCCCCGACGGAACCCTGCGCAGCCCGTCCATTCTCTCCCTGGAAGTAAAAAATCCAACTCCCGACACCGGATGACGGTTTCGGGAGTTGGAGCGGATCACCAGTAGAAACGGCGACGACGGGGAAAGAACGGCGGCGGAAAGAAGATCGGGGGATAGATGGGGATGGGAATGATCGGGAAGAAGGGGAAGACGCTGACCCGCGGGTCGTATCCGGGGTATCCCATAGCGCCATCGTATCCGTAGGGGGAGTATCCGGAATCCTCTCCGTAATGTTCCCAGATTTCGGCTTGTGAAGAATCCTGTGAAGGAACCATTTTCCTTTCTCTCACGCTTCCTCCTCCTCTTTCGCAAGTGGTTCTGTTTGCAATGTATGTAGCGGCTTCTCCGGTAGACATTTGTCCCACCCGATTTGGGCGTTTGTCCGGTCCGGGACGCAAGGGGGCGATAGGAGATGACGGACCAACGAGTGGTGTCGGTGGAAGGCAAAGAAATCGCGATCACCAATCCGGAGAAAATGCTGTACCCGTCGGCCGGGATCACCAAATGGGATTACGTCCTGCACTTGACCCGATTGGCTCCCTATCTGCTGCCCCACTCCCGGCGCAGGTTTTTGACCACCATTCGGTATCCCCACGGAACCGGCGACGAATTCTTTTATCAGAAAAACGTCCCATCCCATGCGCCCGATTGGATTCCCACGGCTCGGGACGGAAAGGTCACCTACATCCTGCTGGAGGATACGCCCACTTTGGTCTGGCTGGCCAATCTGGCCTGTTTGGAATTTCATCTCTCCTTCAACCTTGTGGACGATCCCGATCATCCGCCGGAACTGGTCTTCGATCTGGACCCCTCCGTGGAGGGGTTTGGCCGGGTGATGGAAGTGGCCCTCCTGACTCGGGAGGTGCTGAACCAGCTGGATCTGGATGCCTTGGTGAAGACATCCGGGGCCACCGGATTGCAGCTCTATATTCCCTTGAAGGGTCGGTTCACTTTTGAGCAGACGCGCAGAGTGAGCCATTTTATCGCGCGATACCTGGAGGAAAAACATCCGCGGCTCATCACCCTGGAACGGATCAAAAAAAACCGCGGCGATAAGGTGTATTTCGACTATCTCCAGCATTGGAGGGGAAAATCCCTGATCGCCCCCTACTCGCCGCGAGCCAGGGAACAAGCGACGGTTTCCACCCCATTGAAGTGGTCGGAGCTGAGGCCGGGACTTGTCCCGGAGCAGTTCACCCTTCCGGCGGTTCACCGCCGCCTGGCAGAGACGGGAGACCTGTTTCAACCGCTTCTGTCCCGGGAAAACCGCTTTGATTTGTCGCGCATATTGGATTTTGTGGAGAGGAAGCGGAAATGACTTGTCTCCCCGCAAGGTTTGCGATATGGTGGGTGTGTCGAAGCTGCCAAGGGAGGGAAGACGGTTGAAGCGCCTGTTTGTTCATGCGACCATCTTGACCATGAAGGAAGGAGAGGTTCCCCTGAAGGATGCGGCCATGGCCGTTGAGGACGACCGGATCGCCTATGTAGGCCCGGTGCCGTCGGAGACCGACGGATACGATGAAGTGGTAAACATGACCGGAAAAGCGATTTTGCCGGGATTCGTGAATACCCACGGACACGCCGCCATGTCTTTGCTCAGGGGATTTGCCGACGATGATCCGCTGCAAACCTGGCTCGAAGAGAAAATTTGGCCGATGGAGGCCCGCTTCGGTCCCGAACAGAATCGTTGGGGCTCGGCCTTGTCCGTTTTGGAGATGATCAAGGGAGGCACCACCTGCTTTCTGGACATGTATGACTACATGGATCAGGTGGGACAAGTGGTGGAGGAAGCGGGGATCCGCGCGGTCCTGTGCCGGGGTGCCATCGGCCTTTGTTCCGAGGAGGAGCGAAAGGCCAAATTGGAGGAAGCGGTCAACTTCGCCCGGGAGTGGAACGGGGCGGCGAAGGGGAGAATCACGACGATGATGGCCCCCCACGCCCCCTACACCTGTCCCCCCGACTACATTGTCCGTTTTGTGGAAAAGGCTCAGGAATTGGGGATTCCCATTCATACCCACATGTCGGAGACGGAGGCGGAAGTCCGCCTCAATGTGGAGCAATACGGCCTGCGTCCCGTGGAGCACCTGCGCCGGCTGGGCTTTTTCGACGTGCCGGCCCTGGTAGCCCATGCGGTTCACCTGACGCCGGAGGAGATCGGAATTTTGGCGGAATACGGCGTAAAAGTCTCCCACAACCCGGGAAGCAATCTGAAGCTGGGCAGCGGAATTGCGCCGATTCCGGAGATGCTCAAGGCGGGCATTCGCCCATCGTTGGGCACGGACGGCCCGGCGAGCAACAATAACCTGGACATGTTGGAGGAGATCCGGCTGGCGGCCCTCATCCACAAGGGCGTCAACCGGGATCCCCAGGCCGTTCCCGCGCCCGTCGCCCTGCGGATGGGCACCTTATACGGTGCGGAATCCCTTTTCCTGGAGGACCGGATCGGAACTCTGGAGTCGGGAAAGAAGGCGGATTTCATCACCGTGGATCTGACGGGGCCGCACATGCAGCCCCTGCACGACGTTGAATCCCATCTGGTTTACTCCGCTTCCCGCGACGACGTGTTGGATGTTTACGTGGACGGCCGGCCCCTGCTCCGGAACCGGGAATGCCTCACCCTTGACGAAGAGAAGATCCGGTATCATGCGCAAAGGGCTTTTGATGCGATTCGGCCGTGAAAAAACCTGCCGCGCGGGCAGGTAAATGATGGGGGAGGCGAATAGGCAGGAGAAGGTTTGTTAAAAACTAACGACAGATTAAACTTTCAACTCGATGTTCAGTCGAAAACGGAGGGGGATTTCTTCGTCTTCGACCTCAAACAGTCGGTTTCGCCGGGAAGGGGATGCCCAGGATTCCGTGTGCAAAAACGGGCGGATTTTCTCCATTTCCTCCCCGGACAGGTGCGTTTCCAGGGTTCCGACCAGCCATCCGGGGGAAAGGGACGCGGTCACCTCATCACCTCCTCCGCGTAAATTATTATCTCCGGCAGGACCCCCGACGATGAGTTCACATTTTTTCATGTATGCCCATCGGATGGGCATTTTTCTTTTGAAAGGTGATAAGGGACAAACCGCTTGCGTACATATGGAAGGAAATCCTGCTACACGAAGGGGAGAACCGCGTCATGCGCAAACTGTGGTGGCTGTTTGCTTTGATTTTCCTCCTCCTCGGATGCAGCGTGCACACGGAGCCGTCGCCAACCGGCACCATATCCGACCAGACGTCGCTTCGGGAAAATTTGAATCAGATTGTGAAACGGCAGTTGGATCGCGAGCCCTTATCCTTTTCGATCATCCTTGAGGATCATTCCGATTACCGCTTCGTCGGCGAACAAAAGGGTGCGGACTGGACGCTGAAAAGCGAAGGTACGGACGAACCGATCAAATTGACCAAGAAAGGGGATCAAATCGAACTCGTCCAAAGCGATAACAGGGAAAAATTGTCCCAGCGCCAATTGGGGCTGATTTCCCCCCGGGACCATCTCATTTTGCTCCAGGAGGCGGCCGGACGGATCAAGCCGATTCCCGCTACGGAAGAGGGAATTGAGGGAATGGAGATTATTTTGGACAAGGGGAAGATCGGACAGATCGTGGAACAGCAGATGGGATCCCAAGAAACGGCTCGGGAGGTCGCTCTGAACGCCAGTCGAAAAATCCAGGTGCGCTATCATCTGTGGTACCGAACCCGCGACCGGGAGCTGACCCGCATGGAAATCCACCTGGATTCGACGAATCCATCCTCGGAGAAGCGCGTTCGATACATCTTTCGAAATCCGTAACCGCGGCAAACCGCCGCATTTTTTATTCCATAAATTCCTATCATCTGACAATATGTTATATATGATATAATTTAAATGAATTTTTATCGTGTGGAGGGGAGGCGTGACATCGGTGAATATCCGCGCAATGCCCGCGGTGTTGAGCTTGCTTGTCACGCTGATCGTCTTGTTTGGAGGCTATTTCGCGCACCAGTGGTTCAATGTCGAAAAGCCGCTGAAAAACATGATCCAATCGACACCGCATGTGACACTGGAAGAATTGCGGGTAAATCCCGATCGCATTGAGATTCGATTGAACGCCGATGAAAATTTTTCATTGGCTTCTGATTATATCCCTCTTCGGGAAAAACTGTGTTCTCTTGCCGGGAAACGCCAGGTGAATATCGAACTCACCGACCGCGCCGATGCCCTGTTGGAGAAGGCCTGGAACCGGATGGCTTTCGGCGTGACCGAAGCCGTGGTCCGAAAGCGTTACACCCAAATCCCGGAAGCCGTTGAAAGGGAGGCCGAAACCGCGAAGATCCGTCACGAAGTGGCGATGGACGAACAATTCGTCTATGTGGCCCTTCACCATCATGATCATTCGCTGTACCGGGTGCTCCCCCTGGAGGCCGGCAAGGGAGGTGAGGGAGAGTGATCAGAGGAATCCTGGCCGGAACGCTGATAGGAGGGGTTGTTTTCGCCCTCTATCTCGGCTACGATCCGCTCCCTCTCGTACTGTTGTTGATTGTGACAGGGGGCATCTTTGCATATTTTCACACCCGCTCCGGCAAAGGGATCAGCTTGGCGGGAACGAAAGGGAAGAAGCGGGACATCAGCATACCGGACACCTCCTTTGACGATATCGGCGGTCAAGAACGGGCCAAGAAGGAACTGAAGGAAGCCCTGGATTTCCTGATTCACCGGAAACAGATCGATTCCTACGGTATACGGCCCATCAAAGGGATTCTGTTGACGGGACCGCCGGGCACCGGGAAAACCCTGATGGCCAAAGCTGCCGCCCATTACACCGATTCGGTGTTTGTATCCGCATCGGGGAGCGAATTTGTGGAAATGTATGTGGGAGTCGGGGCGCAGCGCATCCGGCAACTCTTTCGGGAAGCCCGCAGGCGGGCGAAAACGAGCGGAAAAAAGAGCGGAGTGGTTTTTATCGATGAAATCGATGCCATCGGGGGAAGGCGCGAAGGAGGCACCCAACACCGGGAATACGACCAGACCCTGAACCAGCTTTTGACGGAGATGGACGGAATCACTTCGGATCAGGAAATCCGGGTCTTGGTGATTGCCGCCACCAACCGGAAAGAGCTCCTGGATTCGGCGCTGCTGCGTCCCGGACGCTTCGACCGGCATATCGAGGTGGATTTGCCGGACATGCGCGCCCGAAAGCAGATTCTTCAGCTGCACACGCGGAACAAACCCCTGGACGACGCGGTGGACCTCGAAAAGGTTGCCGCAGAGACCTTTGGCTTTTCCGGGGCCCAGTTGGAGAGCCTGACCAATGAAGCGGCCATTTACGCGCTCCGGGACGGGGAAAAGAAGATTGGTCCCCATCATCTCTCCGCTGCCATCGACAAGGTGATGATGGGCGAGAAGACTGACAAGCAGGCGACGCGGGAAGAGCGGGAGCGCGTCGCGGTTCACGAATTGGGGCACGCCGTCGTCGCCGAAATCGTCCAACCCGGATCCGTTTCCCGGGTCTCCCTTTCTCCCCGCGGTCAGGCGCTGGGATATGTGCGGCAGCATCCCGGTGAAGACCGTTACCTGTATACCCGGGAAGAGATCGAGGGGCGGATCATGGTCTGTCTCGCCGGCACCGCGGCGGAACGGGAATTTTACGGGAATCGCAGCACCGGCGCCCAAAACGATTTTCAGCAGGCTCACCGTTATGTCCGCATGTTGATCCAGACCGGACTGTCGGATCTGGGGATTGTGGATCCGGAATTGGTGAGCAAAGAGCAGATGCATGAGGAGGCTGTTCGCATCCTGAAAGAGCTGGAAGAGCGGACAAGCCGTATCCTTTCCGAATACAGGCGGGCGATGGAACAGTCCCTGCAGACTCTGCTATCGGAAGAGGTTTTGTCCGGCGAAGAGTTTCGCCGGCTGCTTCGATCACAGGCACCTGAAAAGGCCCGGATCTGATCCGGGTTTTTTTGTGCCGAACATCTTCTTAAATGAGAATCTTTTTGGGATAATAGAGCGTGAGCAGAGTATGGGGGGAGAGAGAAAGTGAAACTGTCCAAGCGGGTTCAGCAGCTGACGCCATCGACCACTTTGGCCATCACGGCAAAGGCCAAGGCGTTGAGAAAACAAGGGCACGATGTGATCGGACTCGGTGCCGGAGAGCCGGACTTCAACACGCCCGATCCGATTCTCCGGGCCGCCGAGGAGGCCATGCGCGCCGGCCACACCAAATATACACCCTCCGGGGGGATACCCGAACTGAAACAGGCGATCGTCGAGAAGTTCCGCCGTGACAACGGACTGACTTATCAGCCCGAGCAGATTGTCGTGACCTCGGGGGCCAAGCACGCCCTGTACAACCTGTTCCAAGTGCTCATCGATCCGGGAGACGAGGTGATCATTCCCGCCCCTTATTGGGTCAGCTATATCGAGCAGGTGAAATTGGCCGGAGGGGTTCCGGTCATCATTCGGGGAGAAGAATCGCGATCCTTCAAGGTCACGCCGGAGCAGCTTCGCGGTGCAATCACGGAGCGGACCCGGGCTTTTCTCATCAACAGCCCGTCCAACCCCACCGGAATGGTGTACAACCGCGAAGAATTGGAGGCTTTGGGCCGGGTTTGCCTGGAGCACGGACTGGTGATCATCTCCGACGAAATTTATGAGCACCTGATTTACGGGGATGAGGCGCACGTGAGCATCGCCCAGCTGGGGCCGGAATTTTATGAGCGAACCATCGTGATCAACGGAGTCTCCAAAACCTATTCCATGACGGGCTGGCGCATCGGCTATGCCGCGGGCCATGCCGAGGTGATCCAAGCCATGACCGGTCTGTCCAGCCATTCCACTTCCAATCCCACATCGGTGGCCCAGTATGCGGCACTGGCGGCGCTAACCGGCTCACAGGAACCGGTCCAAGAGATGAAAAAAGCCTTCAAGGAGCGGAGAGATTACGTCGTCCAGCGGATCCGAAACATCGAGGGGTTGGGCATTCAGGAACCCCAGGGGGCCTTTTACGCCTTTGTCAATGTCCGGAATGTCGTCGAAGCGTCGGGGCGGTTCCGGGACGTGGATGAGTGGGTGAAGGCGCTGCTGGAGGAAGAGCTCGTCGCCGTCGTTCCGGGTTCCGGTTTCGGCTCGCCCGATCATATCCGCATCTCCTATGCGACCTCGATGGATCAGCTGGAAAAGGCGATGGATCGGATCGAGCGGTTTGTGAAAAAGCACCGGTGAATCTTGCCAAGACCAAGACGGTCTTCCCGCGCGGGAAGGCCGTTTTTTGATCCGGCGAATCGCAAACACATGTTTGTATATCGTCAGTATATGGACGGATACGGCTTGAAACGGGAGGATTTATAAAGGTCGCGTTTCTCACCCCCGACCAGCGGGACTGGCTTTGGCAGGAACACGATGTCCCTTTATCCTCCTTTTTGACCCTTTCTGTCCGAAAACGATAAAATAGATGGGCAAATCGCGAATTATCCAAATTGATCGGGAAAATGGAACGGATATCGGGAGGGAACGGTTTGAAGTTTATCATTCGGTTTGCCTTGATCGCTCTGTTGGCCGCATTTGCCGCCGGGTGCGGCGCTCTGGACGTAGGGGGATCCGGCGGTTCTGCTCTGCAAAAGGCCAAGGAAGAGGGCGTGATCAAGGTCGGGTTTGCCAACGAAAAACCCTACGCGTACCGGACCGAGGACGGCAAGGTTACCGGTGAGGCGGTGGAGATCGCCCGCCACGCCTTCAAACAGATGGGTATCGAAAGGATCGAACCGGTCCTCACGGACTTCGGACAGCTGATTCCGGGGCTGAAGGCGAAGCGGTTCGACGCCATCACCGCCGGCATGTACATCACTCCGGAACGATGCAAGGAGGTCGCCTTCGCCAACCCGGAATACAAGATCGGCCAAGCGTTGGCGGTGAAGAAAGGGAATCCGAAAAACCTACACAGTTATGAGGATATTGTGGATAATTCCGATGTCACCGTCGCCGTGATGCAGGGAGCCATCGAGAAGCAATATTTGAAGCAGGTGGGTGTGAAGGAAAGCCAGATCAAGACCGTGCAGGATCAGCCCGCCGCCCTGGCCATGCTGAAGACGGGCCGGGTGGATGCCATCACCATGACCGGCCCGGCCCTTCGGGAAGTGTTAAAGGCCGAGGGGGATGACGGAGTGGAAACGGTGGAGGATTTCAAACAACCGATAATAGACGGCGAAAGCATTGTGGGCTACGGCGCGACCGCCTTCAGGAAGGATGACAAGGAATTGCTGGAGGCCTATAACCGGGAGATTCAAAAGATGCAGGAAGGCGGAAAGCTGTTGGAGATCCTGAAACAATTCAACTTTGCGGAGGAGAATTTGCCCGGCGATAAAACCGCCGAGGAACTCTGCAAGGGCTGAAGACCGGGGGCCTTTCGGCCCCTCCGCAATTTTCGCTGAAGTAAGGATGTGGTAGCCATCGGCATTCTGTTTCAAGCCATGCCTTCCCTTGTACAGGGGATGGTCGTCACCCTTCAAGTGCTGCTTTATTCTTCGATTTTGGCCTTTATTTTCTCTTTTTTGGCCGGCTTCGGCCGCCTGTCCCGGTGGCGGCCCCTTCGCTGGGCGACCGGCGCGGTGGTGGAGTTTTTCCGGGGGACCTCCCTGCTGGTCCAGCTGTACTGGCTGTATTTCGCTCTGCCGGTGCTGACCGGAATCAACCTGCCCTCGGGCCTCGTCGGCATTTTGGCCTTCACCCTCAACTACGGCTCCTACGGCTCGGAAGTGGTACGAAGCGCCATCCTGGCCATCCCCCGGGGACAGCACGAGGCGGGGATCGCCCTCAACATGACCCCCGCCCAGCGGATGCGGAGCATCATCCTGCCCCAGGCCTTCCGGATCATGCTCCCTTCCTTCGGCAACCTCCTGATCGAGATGCTGAAGGGAACCGCTCTGCTCTCGCTCATCTTCATCCCCGAGATGACCAACAACATCATCCAGATGCGGAACACCGTGGGCCATACGCCGCAGCTGTTGGGCCTGTTGCTGATCGGCTACTTCGTCATCGGCTATCTCCTGACGAAGATCCTGCGCTGGGTGGAAAACCGGTTCCGTACGGGAAGGGCGGCGGTCTGACATGGTGTGGAAGTGGGATTACACCTGGCAGGAAGTGCTTCCGAAGCTGTTCGGCGTCCTTCACGTGACGATCGGAGCGACGGTGGCGGGATTTCTGTTGGCTCTGGTGCTGGGACTGGTTCTCGCCTTGGGGCGCCGCTCCAAAAACCGAATCCTCTCCGGCCTCGCCGGGGGCGTGGTGGAGTTTGTCCGGCTCACGCCGCTTCTGGTGCAGCTGTATTTCATCTACTTCGTGATGCCGGAAATCGGCCTCACCTTGAGCGCCTTTGCGGCGGGGGTGCTGGGATTGGGAATCCACTACGCCGCCTACATTTCGGAGGTGTACCGGGCCGGGATCGATTCGGTGAGCAAGGGGCAGTGGGAGGCGACGACGGCCCTCAATTTCTCCAAGCGGCAGATGTGGCAGAGCATCATCCTGCCCCAGGCGATACGCCCCGTCGTTCCCGTCCTGGGCAATTACCTGATCGTCATGTTCAAGGAGACGCCCTACCTTTCCGCCATCGGCCTGATGGAGATGGTGGGCACCGCCAAGGAGATCGGGGCGGAAACCTTCCGGTACATGGAGCCGATGACGCTGGTGGGGATCTTCTTCCTGATCCTCAGCTATGCGGCCTCCCTGCTCGTGAAGCGGGTGGAGCGGAAGATCGATCTGAACCGGTTGGGAGAGCGGACGAAGTCCGCCGCGGAAGGATGAACGGGAGGGAGTGGTTGAAAAGTGAAGGCAAAGGCGGAAGAGCGGGCGCCGTCTTCCCGAAAGGCGGAGCCGATCGTCAGGTATCGGGGGATCAACAAGTATTTCGGCGACCATCACGTGCTCAAAAACATCGATTTTGACCTGTACCCCGGGGAGCGGGTGGCGGTCATCGGTCCCAGCGGCTCCGGCAAGACCACCATGGCCCGGGTGCTGATGACCCTGGAGAAGCCGGATTCGGGCACCATCGAAGTGGGCGGGCGGCATCTGTGGCACAAGGAGGTGAACGGGAAACTCGTTCCCGCCGACGAGAAGCACCTGCACGAGGTGCGGAGGGACATCGGGATGGTGTTTCAGCATTTCAACCTGTTCCCCCACATGACCATCCTCCGCAACTGCACGGAGGCGCCGATCAAGGTGCTGGGGCTTTCCCGGGAGGAGGCGGAGGAGCGGGCGAAGAGCATGCTGGAGAAGGTGGGGATGCTGGACAAGATCGATCAGTATCCGGCCAACCTGTCGGGAGGGCAGCAGCAGCGGGTGGCCATCGCCCGGGCGCTGGTGATGCGGCCCAAGGTGATGCTTTTTGACGAGCCCACCTCCGCCCTGGATCCGGAGACCGTGGGGGAAGTGCTCGGGGTGATCAAGGAGATCGCCCGGGAGGGGGAGATGGCGATGATGCTGATCACCCACGAGATGAGCTTCGCCCGGGAGGTGGCGGACCGGGTGGTCTTCTTCGACGAGGGGCGGATCGTGGAACAGGGCCCCCCCTCGAAAATCTTCGGCAACCCGGAAAGCGACCGCCTGCGGGACTTTTTGAGGCGCTTCAACATGATGATGAACGGAAATTGAGATGGCAAAGGGAGGGCGGTCGCCCTCCCTTTTTTCGCTTTTTCGGGGGATCATATTAGCAGATGGAAAAGACGAGGATCCTTGTTGATTTCGATATAAGGGAATCCCTTCTTGTTCATCCGTTCGATCAAGGGAGCATAATCCTCTCGGTTTTTCAGCTCGATTCCGACCAGGGCGGGGCCGTTGTCCTTGTTGTTCTTTTTCGTGTACTCGAACCGGGTGATATCGTCATTCTCCCCCAGCACATCGTCCAGGAACTCGCGCAGGGCGCCGGCCCGTTGCGGGAAATTGATGATGAAATAGTGTTTGAGCCCTTCATAAATCAGAGAGCGCTCTTTGATTTCCTGCATCCGGTCAATGTCGTTGTTCCCGCCGCTGATGATGCAGACCACGTTTTTCCCCCGAATCTGTTCCCGGAAAAAGTCCAGGGCGGAAACGGAAAGCGCGCCGGCGGGTTCGACAACGATCGCATGCTGGTTATACAGGTCCAGGATGGTGGTGCACACTTTCCCTTCCGGCACCGCAACCACTTTATCCACATTTTCCCGGCAGATCTTGAAGGTTAGATTTCCCACCTGCTTGACTGCCGCCCCGTCCACAAAGGGTTCGATCTTCTCCAGTTTCACCACCCGATCCTTTTCCAACGACTCCTTCATGCTTTGGGCGCCGGCGGGCTCCACCCCGATCACCCTGGTATGTGGATACACGCTTTTGATATAGGAGCTGACGCCGGAGATCAGCCCGCCTCCGCCAACGGTGACAAACACGTAGTCCGGGGGCTGTTTCAAGTCGTTGAGGATTTCGATCCCGATGGTGCCCTGCCCGACGATGGTGCGGTAATCGTCAAAGGGGTGGATGAAGGACATTTGGTGTTCCTCCACGTAAGCCATGGCCCGTTGAAAGGAATCGTCAAAGGTGTCGCCGGTCAGGATCACTTCCACGAATTCACCGCCGTAATGCTTCACCTGGTTGATTTTTTGCCGCGGGGTCGTGGTCGGCATGAAAATTTTCCCGGAGATGCCGAGATGACGGCAGGAATAGGCCACTCCCTGGGCGTGGTTTCCCGCGCTGGCGCAGACCACGCCCCTTTTTCGCTCTTCTTCGGAGAGGCTGCAAATGGTGTTGTAGGCGCCCCGAATCTTGAAGGAACGGACGATTTGGAGGTCTTCCCGCTTCAAATGGACGTCGCATCCGTATTCTTCGGACAGGAGGCGATTGTATTCAAGGGGCGTATGCACGCATACTTTTTTTAATCTCTGGCTGGCGATGAGAATATCCTCAATCTTGATATGATCGGCTTGATCGGCGTGCACTTTGTCCAGAGCTTTTCCCATCTCACCTCATCCTTTGGCTTTTTGATATTTATTTGATTTTATAGCGTACCGGTCGCCCGAATGTCCAGCATTTTTCCGAGAGGGATGCGACCGGCGGGCGGGTTGAAGAGTGAAAGGCGATTTCACAAATATTGAGGAATATTTTAACACACTCTCGGGAGCTTGGCACGGCCAGATTTAAGATTCTCCGGGATGGTTCAGGAACTTTTTCAGGAAAAGCGTCCGGCAAGCGAAGCGGAAGGCGATCACTGTTTGAAAGGGGCTCAAAGGATGGGGGATGTGATGCCGGGTGGATGAACTCAAGGGGAGCTCTCAAAAATCTCGGCTGAATCAGGGGGAGTTCGCGAAGAAAATGCCCAATTAAAAAACCTCGCGATTTCGCGAGGATAAATAGCGCCATATGCTCAATGGATGTGGCGAATCAACCCCACCACTTTGCCGAGGATCGTCACCCGGGGAAGCAAAATCGGCTCCATGAGGTCATTTTCCGGTTGAAGGCGGACATAATCCTTTTCCTTGTAGAACCGCTTCACGGTGGCTTCCTCGTCCGGAGTCATGGCCACGACGATGTCGCCGTTGTCTGCGGTGGGTTGTTGCCGGACGATGACGTAATCCTTGTCGAGGATGCCGGCGTTGATCATGCTGTCGCCCTGAACAGAAAGGATAAAATGTTTGCCGTTGCCCACCATCTTTTTGGGAAGGGGAATGTATTCGTCGATATTTTCCACGGCGGTGATCGGTTCCCCGGCAGTTACCTTCCCGACCAGCGGAACCATCACCGTGTCGGTTTCCGCGCGACGTTCCGTCATTGGACGGTCCAAGATTTCAATGGCCCTCGGCTTGGTCGGATCGCGTCGGATGAAGCCTTTTTTTTCCAGGCGAGACAGATGTCCGTGTACGGTCGAACTGGAGGCAAGCCCCACCGCTTCGCCGATTTCCCGGACGGAGGGGGGGTATCCCTTTTCCTCCACCTCTTTTTTTATGTAGTTCAGAATCGCCTGTTGCCGGGGAGACAGTTTGGACATGTGCTCATCTCCTTTCTCGGACACAGGTAATCACCGCCTTCGGCTAAATTGGCACCAAACCCGAAAACCCATACCCGCTTAGTTCATCCCATTTTCAGTATACATGAAATGTGAAAAAAACACAAACATGAGTTCGGGAACACCTTGACAGAACGTTTGTTCTGTTATATGCTCGGGTTGAAGGAAATCATTTGCAGGAACCATCCGGGTGCTGACGGAGGGGATGGGATGAGCCGGAGGGGAATCGCTCTCGTCGGAATCCTCTGTTTTCTGATGGTCGTTCTGGTGGTGTGGGTGGACAGGGCGGCCGGCGACGGTCCGGAGCCGACGGTGAATGTCCGTGTTGAACCCGGCGATACACTATGGGGGTTGGCCCGAAGGTATGCGGACGATTCCGTCGACATCCGGGAACTGATCGGCGATATCCGCCGGATCAATCGTTTGGAGGATGCCGTGATCCATCCCGGGCAAACATTAAAAATTCCCGTCCGAAAAAGGGATTGATCATTCGGCAATCTGGGCACATATGTTTGCGGTTGGGGAGCTATTGTTCGGAAAACGCACGATACCGGAGGATTCCTAAAGAGAACGACTCCTATTATTTCTTTTCATCTATCAGCTGGACTTGATACTTCAACCGCTTTGTCATCGGTTTTGACCGGTGATCTTTTTATTTTTAAAATAAACATGGGTCCTTCGGAGTGCGTTTTTTTATTTTTCCAAGATTGCAGGGTGTCGGGGCCAAGAAAAGGCTTCCGAAGCGCCCCGTTTTGCGCCGTCACATATTATCTGAATATTCTAAAAATGAGAGATCGTGGAAAGGAGGGGGCTCTTTGGCGAAAATCGAGGTGAGGAATCTCACCAAAATTTTCGGGCGTCATCCCTCGCGAGGGCTGGCTTTGGTGAGACAAGGCAAGAGCAAGGAAGAGATCTTCAGGGAGACGGGAATGACCGTCGGTGTCAATCGGGCTTCCTTTTCAGTGGAGGCCGGAGAGGTTTTTGTGATCATGGGTCTGTCCGGAAGCGGCAAGTCCACCCTGGTTCGGCTTTTGAACCGGTTGATTGAACCGACGGAGGGAACGGTGCTTGTCGATGGGGACGACGTGACGAAGATGAGCGCCGATGAGCTGCGGCAAATGCGCAGGACCAAGATGGGGATGGTGTTTCAGCGGTTTGCGCTGTTTCCCCACAAAAGCGTCCGCGAAAATGTGGAATACGGCTTGGAGGTGCAGGGGGTGCCCAAGCGGGAACGCAGGGAAAAGGCCCTGGAGTCCCTGGAGCTGGTGGGTCTGAAGGATTATGCCGACCAAGCCCCCTCGCAACTTTCGGGCGGAATGCAACAGCGGGTGGGCCTGGCCCGAGCATTGGCCACCGATCCGGATATTTTGCTGATGGACGAGGCCTTTAGCGCCCTGGATCCGCTGATCCGCAAGGAAATGCAGGACGAGATGATGGATCTTCAGTCCTCGATGAACAAGACGATCATTTTTATCACCCATGACCTGGACGAGGCACTGCGCATCGGGGACCGCATCGCCCTCATGAAAGACGGAGTGATCGTTCAGATCGGAACCCCGGAAGAGATTCTGACCAACCCGGCAAACGAATATGTGGAAAAATTTGTGGAAGACGTCAACATCACCAAGGTGTTGACAGCCGGCTCCGTCATGAAGCGACCGGAGCAATTGGTTCTGGGCAAGGATGGCCCCCGGGTGGCACTGAAGCGAATGAGGGAAAGGGGTCTCTCCGGGCTGATGGTGGTTGACCGGACCCGGAAACTGATCGGATTTCTGACCGCGGAGGCGGCGAGAAGCTTGTTGGACGAAAAGAACAAGGATAAGACCATGGAAGATGTGTTGGAAAGAGATGTCGTCACGGTGCACAAGGATACACCCGTGAGCGAACTCTTGCCCAAAATGGCGGAAAAACAATTTTCTCATCCGGCAGCGGTCATCGACGATCAGGGCAAGCTGCGCGGAGTGGTGGTGCAAGGCGCCATTTTCGCCACCCTGGCAGGAAATGGGGTGAAGCCGGATGAACCTTCCTAAGCTTCCCTTGGACCGATGGGTGGATGAGTCCGTCCGATGGCTTCAGGAACACTTCGCCGCCCTGTTTGATCTGGTTTCATCGGGGATCCAGCCGCTGGTAGCCTTTTTCCAGTCTCTTTTTACGGCATTGCCCCCGGTGTTGACCGCTGTTCTCATCGCCGCCCTGGCGCTGTTGGCGAGCCGGCTGTCGGTCTCGCTGTTTACCCTGTTCGGCTTGCTTTTGATATACAATCTGGGTTATTGGAATGAGGCGGCGGAAACCATCTCGCTGGTGCTTACTGCCACCACCATTTCCGTCGTCATCGGGGTGCCCCTGGGCATTCTGGCCGCCCGTAGCCGGAAGGCGCAAAACATTATCACCCCGATTCTGGATTTCATGCAGACAATGCCCGCTTTCGTCTACCTGATCCCGGCGGTTTTCTTCTTTGCCCTGGGCGCCGTGCCGGGGGTGATCGCGTCGGTCATCTTCGCGATGCCGCCGACCATTCGACTCACCAATCTCGGAATCCGTCAGGTGGCGGGCGACCTGATCGAGGCGGCGGACGCCTTCGGTTCGACGCCCGCACAGAAGCTCCTCAAGGTGCAACTTCCCCTGGCCAAATCGACGATCATGGCGGGGATCAACCAGACGATCATGCTCTCCCTGTCCATGGTCGTCATCGCTTCCATGATCGGAGCCGGCGGATTGGGCACCGTCGTGCTGCAGGCGATCACGCGCCTGGAGGTCGGAAAGGGATTTGAAGGCGGTCTGTCCATTGTCATTATCGCCATCATCCTGGATCGAATCACCCAAAGCTTGGCCCGGGACAGGAAAAGGGCGCCCATCCCGGAAAAGGGAATCAAAGGACGCTGGAAAGGGATGTTGGCGATCCTGATCATCCTCTCGATGGTCGGAGCCGCCCTGGCTCAGCACCAAGGGGCGGAAAGGCAGACTGTCACCCTGACCTATGTGAATTGGGAATCGGAAGTGGCCAGCACCTATGTGTTGAAGCATGTCCTCGAGGATGAAGGTTTTCATGTGGAATTGAAGGAAGTGGACGCCGGTCCGATGTTCGCCGCGGTGGCCAGCGGAGATGCGGACGGCACGACGGCGGCTTGGCTGCCTGTGACCCACAAGGATTACATGGCTGAATATAAGGATCAGGTGATTGATTTGGGCCCCAATCTGGAGGGGACCAAAGTCGGCCTGGTGGTTCCGGAGTATGTGAAGGCGGATTCCATCGAGGACCTGAAGAATCAGGCGGGTGATTTTGACAAACAGATCATCGGCATCGAAGCGGGCGCCGGCGTCGTCCAACTGACGGAAAAGGCGATCAAGGATTACGGATTGGACATGGAATTGGTGACCAGTTCCAGCGCGGCGATGACCGCATCCCTTGAAAAGGCGTATCGGGCGAAAAAGCCGATCGTGGTCACCGGATGGAAGCCTCACTGGAAATTTGCCAAGATGAAGCTGAAATTCCTGGAGGACCCCAAGAAGACCTTCGGGGAAACGGAGAACATTCATACCCTCGCCCGGAAGGGGCTTCAAGAGGAAAATCCGAAGGCCTATCGGATCATGGATCGGTTCCATTGGACCTCCCAGGACATGGAAGAGGTCATGCTGCTGATTCAGGAGGGAAAAACGCCGGAAGAGGCTGCGGCTCAGTGGGTGAAGAACCACCAGGACAAGGTGAAGGAGTGGACGAAGTAGAATGAACCACCGCCTTATCGGCGGTGGTTGAGATTGATGACAAACCCCCTGGCTCTTTTCGCAAGAAAAGCGCCAGGGGTTGCATGTTTATGGGAAATAAACAGATAAAGGAAATTAGATTTGGTAAATTAGGCGGATCACAAAGCCTTTTCCTCTCTTCGAGAGGAGCAAGGTCATTTTTTTGATGTTT